>WFMO01000192.1 GCA_015489055.1 Helicobacteraceae bacterium
AGCATCAAAGATACGCGGGCTTGTATTAACGCTATATTAGACGGTAGTATTAATGATTGCGAGTTTGATACTACAAAAACATTTAATTTAAGAGTGCCCATGAAGTTAGGTGATATTAGACCAGATATTTTAAATCCTCGAAATGCATGGGTAGATAAAGAGGATTTTGATAGTTCAAGAGATAAACTTGCAACTATGTTCATAGAAAACTTTAAGAAATATCAAGCAAAAGACGCTAAATTTGATTATTCACAGGCAGGACCGCAGCTATAATGGCTGCGTTAGTGAAAAAGAGCTATTTTAATGTTTTTTCATAAGCCGCCTGCACGGCTGAGATAAATGCGTCTCTTGCGCCGTTTTTTTCCAGTTGCGCATATCCTGCGGCCGTTGTTCCTCCGGGGCTCATAACCGCATCTTTTAATAAAGCAGGATGTATATCTTGAATAATAGAGCCAAATCCTAAAAACAGACCACGCATTAAAGTCATAGCATCTGTGCGTTTTAACCCCTGCTTGACTGCACCATCGGCGAGTGCTTCGGCACTTAATGCCAAAAATGCTGGTCCGCTTCCGGCTAATGCTGTAGCGATATCAAGTTCTTTTTCAGAATCTACCCACAGTGTATCGCCTATAGCGTTAAATATATTTAACGCATTATCTTTACATGTAAGGTCTCCTGTCAATGTCGTCATAGACTTTTGTACATTTGCAGCAAGGTTTGGCATGGTTCTTATGTAGTGCTTCGCATCAATATATTGTTTAAGCTGATGAATGTTCGTGCCCGCTAACACAGAGTAAAGCGTATTTATTTTAGCTGGAAAAAAAGATTGTATATCTTTTAGATTTGCCGGCTTTACACATAAAATAATATCTTTATCATATCCATTAAAATCATCATATAATGTTTTTTTAATTTTAATACCTAGCTTTTTTTCAAAACTGTCTAGTTTATCAATATTGCGTCCAACAATTTCTAAATCATACATTAAAGATAATCCAGAAGCTATAGCAAAGGCCATGTTTCCATTTCCAAGAATAGTTATATGATGATTCATGACTGTTCTTTCGGCAAAAACGAAGATAATTTTTCATCTATGCCGTATATGTCGCTATTTGATAAAATTATCTGAGCCATGCTTTTGTTTGTAACATTAAAAACTATCGGTGCGGCAAAATTAATCGTTGATTCTTCAATCTTGCTGTTTAATACGACAGTATTGTATATTAGCAGTTCCTGCGCATCATCTAGTTGCAACAAATGTTCTATCTGTGTGGGTATTTCAAATTGATAATCGCGTAATATAAAAGGGTTGATAAGTGTAAATGTTGCATCATTTCGTTGGCTTGTTGTAAGTCTTGCAAATACATCATCTATCTTTTGTAATTCCATGGTTTTGATATTTTCAAATCCTAAGAAAGGAATTTTCAAATTAAATGTCATCAGCTAAACCTTATGATTATGTTTTTATTATTGTATCATATTTAAAGAGTATTACAACTATTTTGGGTAAAATACCATATTGATTTTATTAAGGAATGGCGTTGACAGTTTTCAAAAATTTATTATTTTTATCCGTATTGTCATTTTTGATGTCAGGATGTAGCAGCAAACAAGTGCAGGTTTATAATAAACCTGCATTATATTGGTATCAACACATAGTACTAAATATTTCAAATGCAAATCCTGATAAAGCAGATAGTGATTATAGTTCCCTTGAGGGAGAGCACATTGGCTCGCCACTCCTAAGAGAGGCTACTCTTATGTTGGCGATTGCGCATTTGCAAAATCAGCAATACCTTCTAAGTACACATTTTCTTAATGAGTATATAAGAAGATATGCCAATCCAAATGAAAAACTGTATTGCGAATATCTAAAAGTTAAAGAAGCATTTTTATCACTTCCAAGACCAAGGCGAGATCAAGCAAAATTAAATCAAGCCATACAGATAGCTAAGATTTTTGAACTAAGATATCCTGAGTCGCAGTATTATCCTTTAGTAGATACTATGCTTACGCGCATGGATATAGCCAAGAGTATGTTTGATAAAGATACCGCACTGCTTTATAAACGTATAAATAAACCACTCAGTGCGCAGTATTATAACTCAATTAATCCTACTAGATGGTTAAAGCAAAACGATGTAATACCGGGTCAAATTCCTTGGTACCGTGAAATGTTTGTTGGTAACGGTAAAGGAAGCTGGTATGGTTTTATGCTACCTGATACTATCAATGTCGTTGGCAGACACAGTGTACAAACACTAGATCAGAATTTAACAAAAAAACAGGATTAATGTTATGCAATTAAGTGATTATGATACATTTCCAACCAACCTTCCGGTGATTTGCGAAGATGAAATATTTTTATATCCATTTATGATTTCGCCACTTTTTCTACATGATGAGAGTAATATAGCAGCCGCAACTAAGGCGATTGAAGATAATTCTTTGGTGATTATCTGCTCTACCATGCCGGATTTAGAGGGTAATCGTGATTTTGAATCATTATATAAAGCAGGCACAATAGGTTCTATTATGAGAAAGGTATCCCTGCCTGACGGAAGAGTAAAGGTTTTGTTTCAAGGACTAGCTAGAGGTATTATGCTAGAAAAGATTGAAGACTCCGTGCTAGTTGCAAAAGTTGATATTTTAAAGTCAAGCAGTGCTAATGATTTAAGAATGGATGCTCTTTTAGAAGTAACGCGTGAAAAAGTTAGAACATTGTCTAAATTAAGTAATTTTTTTCCACCGGACCTGCTTAGAACTATTGAGGAAAATCATGATTATAACCGTATCGTAGATCTTATCTGCAGTGCTATTAAGTTAAAAAAAGAGCAGGCGTACGCGCTATTTGTGGAAACAAATATTGAAGAGCGATTTTTAATACTCATAGATTATTTGATAGAGGAGATTGAAGCTAATAAATTACAAAAAGAGATACGAAATAAGGTACATCATAAAATTGAAAAAGTCAATAAAGAGTATTTTTTAAAAGAGCAGTTAAAACAGATCCAAAGAGAGCTTGGAACAGATACTCAAAGAGATGAAGAGATTCAGCAATACAGAGATAAATTGAAACTTAAAAAAGCTAAAATGGGTAAAGATGCTTTTAAAGAGATTAATAAACAGATAGATAGATATGCCAGAATGCATCCAGATTCTGCCGATGCCGGCATGATTCAAACATATCTTGAATGGACGCTTGATTTGCCATTTGGAGATTTTGCTACTAAATCATTAAAAATAGAGGATGTTCAAAAACAGCTTGATAAAGATCATTTTGCACTAATAAAAGCTAAAGAAAGAATTGTTGAGTATTTTGCGGTAAAAGAGCTTTTGTCATTAAGAGGTAAGCAAGATCAAAATTCAGCAGGTGCGATTATATGTTTTAACGGACCTCCGGGTGTCGGTAAAACATCATTGGCAAACTCGATAGCGACTGCTTTAGGGCGACCTCTTGTGCGTATTGCTCTTGGCGGACTTGAAGATGTTAATGAGTTAAGAGGGCATAGGCGTACATATATAGGTGCGATGCCGGGGCGTATTTCTCAAGGATTGATTGATGCAAAAAAAATGAATCCGGTGATTGTTTTAGATGAGATAGATAAAGTAGCACGTACACAACGCGGGGATCCTACGGCGGTTTTACTGGAGATTTTAGATCCAGAACAAAATAAGGAGTTTAGAGATTATTACTTGAATTTCAATGTTGATTTACGGGACGTTATTTTTATTGCTACTTCAAACGATGCAGGAAAGATTCCGGCTCCACTTCGTGACAGAATGGAGTTTATACAAGTCAGTAGCTATACTCCTCAGGAAAAATTTGAGATAGCCAAACGATATTTATTGCCCCAGGAGATAAAAAAACATGGACTAAAATCAACTGAGCTTAGTATTTCTAAAATGGCACTGATAGAGATTATAGGAAGCTATACACGTGAGGCGGGAGTTAGAAACCTAAGAAGGCGTTTAGCAGAAGTCAGTAGAAAAACAGCTAAAATATTATTACAAGAGCCTGGGCAGTCTAAAATCAGTGTATCTGTTAAAAATCTTAAAGAGTTTTTTGATAAGACTGTCTTTGAGATTGATAAAACAGATAAAATTCCAAAAATCGGTGTTGTTAACGGACTGGCATGGACAAGTGTCGGCGGGGATGTTTTAAAGATTGAAGCTATTCGTATTAAAGGAAAAGGCTCACTGCAACTAACAGGTAGCTTGGGAGATGTTATGAAAGAATCTGCAAAAATTGCACTCAGTGTTGTCAAAACTTTAATTGATACTCATGTGCTAGATATAACGGCAGATAACATTCCATGCTCTCATAAAGAGACAGAAGAAAATAAGATGGTTGATGCCAGTGAAGTTTACAAGAGATATGATTTGCATATACATGTCCCAGATGGGGCAACGCCAAAAGACGGTCCTAGCGCCGGTATTGCTATGGTTAGTGTGATATCTTCAATTCTTAGTTCTAGAAAAATTCGCTCAGAAATTGCAATGACTGGAGAGGTATCGCTTCGCGGTGATGTGCTACCAATCGGCGGGCTGAAAGAAAAATTGATTGCTGCATATAAGGCTGGCATGGAAAAAGTGATTATTCCGCAAAAAAATTATGACCGTGATTTAAAGGATATACCAAAAGAAGTTCAAGATGCTATTG
>WFMO01000193.1 GCA_015489055.1 Helicobacteraceae bacterium
CTATCGTGCGAGATAACAACAAGGGTTCCCTCGTGGCGCTTTAGCTCATTTTCCAGCCATGCAATCGTTTCCATATCTAAATTGTTTGTCGGCTCATCCAAAAATAAAATATCTGGCTTTAAAAAAAGCACTTGTGCCAATAAAACCTTAAATTTATCAGAACTCTTCAGGCTAGACATAAGATCAAAATGTATATCTACCGGAATGCCTATATTTTCTAATATTTTTGCTATTTGTGTTTCATATTCATAGGTAGGATCCTCTTCAACACAGATAACCTCCAGTTGTGCTAAACGATTATTGACCGCATCATCTTCAAAATCACCGGTCTCATACAATATCTCTTTCTCTTTTATCGCATCATACAAACGCTTATTGCCATATAAAACAGCATCAACGAGGGTATAATCCTCATAAGCAAACTGATTTTGCTCAAGCACTCCCACTTTCAGTCCTGAACCTATTACCACTTCACCTTCATATTCTTTATTTTTACCACTTAAAATATTTAGAAATGTTGTTTTACCTGCACCGTTTGCACCTATTAAGCCGTACCTCTTATGTCTATCTAATTTAATATTAATATTTTCAAATAAAATTCTATTGCCATATCTTTTTGTCAAATTTATCGTTGTTAACATATCTGCCCATTTTAGTGTTTTTGGTATTATAGCTAATGTATGCTAAAACTCTAAGTTAAAAAACGATAGAATTGTCTAAATTAAACAAAAAAGAAGTTACACAACTATGACTCTATTTAAACAATTTAAAACAGAAGAAATTTTAAATTTGATACCTGATCCTATACTTATGATTGATACATACGGGACAATACTATTTTTTAATCAATCATTTTCAAATCTCTTAGGATATAGTTACGATGAACTGTATCATCAAAATATTATTAATTTTCTTGTGGATGACTCTATATTTCAAGAGTGTCTTTTGCAGTTGCAAGCAACAAACAGCTGCACTCAGCAAACAACACTGTTTATCGCAAAAAATCAACAGCATATCGTAACAACAAAAAATGTCAGCCTTATAACAATAGATAGCCAAGAATATGCACTTGTTTCTTTAAGAGATATTAGTCAAATTGAACAAATCAACCAAGAACTCAAATACTCAAAAGAGATATTAGAAGCAAAATCAAAACATATGACAAGAATGTTGCTAGAACACAAACAAGAGATTGCCAAACAGCAGATACAGCTAGATGAGATTATCAATTCAATTGACGAGATTATATGGTATATAAATGATAAAAATATGCAGATACAATATGTCTCCAATGCGATCGAGAAGATTTTTCAAGAAAAAAAAGAAAGCTTTTTGTACCAATCTTCATTATGGATGGATATGATTTATGATGCAGATAAGCAAAAAGTGATGGATGCATTTGCCCAGCTGCAAGCTCATGAATCCACAACGATTGAATTTAGAATCAAGCTATCAAACGGCGATATAAAATGGTTATCTAATACAATAAAACATCATCCCTCGCTTGAATTTTTTATAGGTGTCACTCATGACATCACAAAACAAAAAGAGGATCAAGATAAAATTGAGTTCATGGCATATCATGACGCACTTACTGGGCTTCCAAATAGATCGTATCTGAAAAAGAATGTCGAATTAATGTTAAAAAAATCTCAAATAGTGCAACAGAATTTTGCAATTTTATTTTTAGATCTAGACAATTTTAAATTTATTAACGATTCTCTCGGACACGATATTGGTGACAAACTTTTAATAAAGATAAGTCAAAGGCTGCAAGATGCAACAAAAAAATATGGAGAATGTGTCAGATTTGGCGGTGATGAATTTATCATTATTATAAATAATACAAATAATGAAAAAAATATTAGAATTATTACGTCAGAACTCATAAGCACTATAAGCAAATCCATAACTATACAAGAGCGTGAATTTTTTATCTCATGCTCTATTGGTATAGCTATGTACCCTGAAGATACCAACAGCTTTACCGGACTCATAAAAGCCGCAGATACTGCAATGTACACGGCAAAAATATCTGGTAAAAACAGATATGAGTTTTATGAAAATAGTATGGATGCAGATATGGGAAGATTTTTTAAGATTGAGCATATTATAAAAGATGCGCTAAATCATAACTACTTTCACCTCTATTTTCAACCATTAATAGTCACCGACACTTTAACACTATGCGGTTTTGAAGCTCTGCTTAGACTTAATCACCCTGAGTTTGGTTTTGTTTCACCAGAAGAGTTTATACCCGTAGCCGAAGCAAGTGGCGATATCATTAAAATAAGTGATTTTGTAATTTCTATGGC
>WFMO01000194.1 GCA_015489055.1 Helicobacteraceae bacterium
TGACCTCCCTATCTTTATCGAAGCTCATAACGTTTTAGAAAAGATATACAGCTCACTTACGGCGGAGCTTGATGAAGACAGCACGGTAGATATCCTATCAAACGAACGAGCAGCGATTGCACACAATCTACATATTGAAACAGTCCGTATAAAAGAAGAAAACAAAAACTTGAGCGAAAAGATAGATAACCTCTTAATTCATCCTATTTTTGGACTACCTATCTTTTTATTTTTCATGTGGGCACTGTTTCAACTTACTTTTGTACTTGGCAACTATCCTATGAATATCATCGGAGATATTTTTACATATACCGCAACAACATTAGCGGACATTTTACCAAGCGGAACCGTTAATTCTGCATTAACACAGGGTATTATACCTGCCATAGGTGCAGTGGTTATGTTTTTACCAAATATTTTGATACTGTTTTTTGGGCTCAACTTGCTAGAACAAACAGGCTATATGAGCAGAGCGGCGTATCTAATGGATGGATTTTTAAAACGCTTTGGACTGCAAGGCAAGGCCTTTGTACCACTTGTTAGCGGTTTTGGATGTACCGTGCCTGCGTATATGGCGGCTAGAACACTAAAAAATCCAAAAGATAGAATTATTACTATGCTGGTTCTTGGATTTATGAGCTGCGGAGCAAGGCTTCCTATTTATATTTTATTAATAGGAGCGTTTTTTTCAACCCATACCGCTGGAAACGTACTTTTTGCAATCTATATAACCGGTGCAATTTTGGGTCTGATATTTGCAAAAATATTAAGAGTAGTGCTATTTAAAGGCGAACCTGAACCGTTTGTTATGGAGATGCCGCCATATAGGCTTCCCTCATACAAAGCATTATATATGGACCTATGGTACAAAACAAAAATGTTTTTAAAAAAAGCCGGTACTTTTATCGCACTAGCTGCACTTAGTGTTTGGTTTTTAAGTACTTATCCGCACAATAGCGCACTGGAAAAATCATATGAGATAAAAATACAACATACTAAAAATATCCAAATAAAAAAACAACTGCAAAACGAACTAAGTGCAAAATCTCTTGAAGACAGCTACATGGGACATATAGGCAAATTTATAGAACCTGTTTTTAAACCACTTGGTTTTGACTGGAGAATGAGCGTCTCAGTCATTGCCGGACTTGCAGCCAAGGAGGTCGTAGTCTCCACTATGGCAACACTATATTCAGTCGGAAATGCAAGCAATACAAGCAAAGGGCTGATACAAAAAGTAAGAGAAAATGTCAGTTTCAACTCAGCAATAGCTTTACTTATCATCATCATGATATATTCTCCGTGTGTTGCTGCTATGAGTACATTTTATGCAGAAATTCCGCAGTGGGCATGGAGAATATTTTACACAATATATCCAAACGTGGTAGCATGGCTATTTGCTTATGGGGTGTATAAGCTGCTAGGCGCAGTGGGACATTAAGGAAAAATATATTATAATAATTTTATGAAATTAAGTAAATTAACAATAGGCGCAAACGCCATTATTCAATCAGTAGATTTACAAGAACCTCTTAAATACAGGTTTATGGAAATCGGGCTGAGAGTCGGTACGGTAGTGCAAATTTGTTCCAAAACTTTAACGAGTGACAATTTGTATTTAAAACTTGATAACAGTTCATGCATATCTATAAATAAAGACGAGGCAGCTCATATCAAAATCTTACCCATTGATCAACGAGACCAGTCTGCTCATTATGGTAAGATATCAGATTCACAAGATTGTGTATATCCAAATTGCATCATCGAAAAATAAAACCAGAGGTAGCGTATGAGTTTTTTATATAAAGAATCTTCACATTTTAATCTTGCCAATTTATTTACTATGGTAAATATAACAGCTGGACTGACGGCGACATATTTTATATCAAAACACAGCTTTGCAACTGCTATTATTTTAGCATGGATTGGCGGAGCATTTGATATCTTTGACGGTAAAATCGCCAGAAAATACAATCTTTCAAATGAGTTTGGCATCCAACTTGATAGCTTTGCTGATTTTTTATCCTTTGTGCTTGTGCCTGTCTTTTTAATCTTTGAGGCAGTTTCTTTAAAACTTAACGGTTTTATGTTTATTCTTGCATCTGTTATTAGCATATATTATGTCATCTCTGGATTAAGACGTTTGATACAATTTAACATAAATGCCGATGCCGGACAAATTGAAAACTTTTTTACAGGTGTGCCGACACCTCTTGGTGCAATTTTGCTTTGGATTATGTATCTATCTGATAGTTATGGCATCATACCTTCATATTTAGCTATAGTTTTAATGGCGGTGATCGCATGGAGCTTAAATTCTAAAATAAAGATACCTCATCCCTGATCGTTTCAGCAAACTTAACTTTTTATTTCGCTATAATTCCATTCCGCAAATATTGTGGAAAAATTAACCAAGGGCACCTCTAAGTCTTACAACTAGTTTTACATGTAGGATCAATCTTATACTTATTTGCAACCAAAGCATCAAACTGCTTGA
>WFMO01000195.1 GCA_015489055.1 Helicobacteraceae bacterium
ATGATAAAGAAAGCAAAGAGGATATAACAAGCGAGTCTGAGGATAAAATAATATCATCTTTGCAAAAAACTCTGTTTTTGTATGATGCAATCGTATTATCCGATTACGCAAAAGGAGTATTAACCCCTTCGTTGTGTCGGCGTGTTATAGAAGTAGCATATAAAGCCGGTAAAAAAGTCTTAGTTGACCCAAAGGGTGATGACTACTTAAAATATAAAGGCGCATATCTTCTAACACCAAATAAAAAAGAGGCTTCCATAGCGACAGGCATAACAATTGATAATAAACAAACATTGAAGCAGGCTCTTTTAAGGCTCAAGTCTGATTGCGCTCTTGCAATATCTATGATAACGTTAAGCGAAGGAGGTATAGCTGTTTTTGACGATGAGATGAAACAGTTTCCAACGGTTGCAAAAGAGGTGTATGATGTAACAGGAGCGGGAGACACGGTAATAGCGTCAATGGCTTTTGCGATAAGCGCACAGATGGACATAAATAGCAGTTGTAAGTTTGCAAATTTAGCAGCAGGTGTCGTTGTTGGAAAAATTGGTTCTGCCACAGTTACGCTTGATGAAATAGAGGAGTATGAAGCATCTTTGCATAAAAGCAGTTCAGATGCTCATATAAAAAGCTTTAATGAGATTGCACGCATAGTTTCTACATGCAGGGCAAATAATAAAAAAATAATCTTTACAAATGGATGTTTTGACATACTACATGTAGGACATGTAAAGTATCTTGAGAGTGCAAAAAGCTTTGGAGATGTTTTGATTGTAGGGCTAAATAGTGATGCCTCTGTAAAAAGACTAAAAGGGCAGAGTAGACCGATAAATGAACAGGGAGACAGAGCGTATATTTTAGCGGCTCTTGAGAGTGTTGATTATGTAGTCTTATTTGATGATGATACTCCATATGAGCTGATTAGATTGATAAAGCCTGATGTTTTGGTAAAAGGCGGCGACTATAAAGATAAAAAAGTTATTGGAACGGAGTTTGCTAATGAATTACGATTAGTTGATTTTGTTGACGGCAAAAGTACAACAGAGGTAATAAAAAAGATTGGAGGTGGATTATGTTAAAAAAAATAGGATTGCTAAGTAGCGTGGCTGTTATGGCATTTGCGTTTAATAGCGCTAGTTTAAATATAAACGATAAGGATATAGAGCTTAGTGGCCGTTTAGACGTTGGACAATTTAACTATAACGTGCAGCCAAATACTGTTTTTATAGGAGCCAGGTATTTAAATGGAAACCAATCTCATAGTAGTTTTGCAAGCAATAGCAATGGTTATTATGAAGTAAGCTTTTTGATGTTAAAAAAAGTGCCCAATACTGCGTTAAAGCTTGGCTTAGGTGTAAAATTAAACTATACACAGGCTAATCTTGCAGGCGGAACAAGAGATTTTACCTCTTTGCCGCTTGGCATAAATGCCAACTATAGGCTGCCTGTGAATTTTTATGTTCCTTGGTTTTTAGACGGAAGTGTTTATTATGCACCGGAAGTTTTATCTATGAGTGACGCAAACAGCTTTTTTGCTTATAGGATTCATTTAGACGCTGAAGTTATACAAAACGGATATGTTCAGCTTGGGTATAGATCTATAAATACAAATTATAAAGTTAATTCCGTTACATATAATGAAAACTACAACCATTCGTTTTATGCAGGTTTTAGATTTCAATTTTAAGAACATCAATGATTAAAAACGAATACGAAACACTGCCTTGGCAGCATTTAAAATCTGAAGACCCTAAAGCTGCCGAGCTAGTTAGGCAGCTAATGAGTGAAGATAGCTATAAAATGGCTAATGAGGATTTGAGCTTTATAAATTCTTATGAAGCAAGAGGGATAAGGTTAGGTCTTGATTACCAAAAAGCAGAACTTGCCATGGAGAGGCTTGGCGTTTTGCATACGGTTGTTGTTTTTGGGAGTGCTAGGATAGTAGAGCATCAGACCGCTAAAAAGAGATTATCAGCTATTGAAGATGAGCTTGATAAAAATCCTGCAGATGCTGATTTGCGTTCAAAGTTTAGTGTCGCCCAGAGGATGCTTGAAAAGAGCATTTATTATGATGATGCGCGCAGGTTCGGTTCCCTTGTCGGCAACAGCGGTAAAGGTC
>WFMO01000196.1 GCA_015489055.1 Helicobacteraceae bacterium
TGATATACTTGACTATTGATTTAAGAGATGATAGAATTTGCCACAAATATAAAAAAGGCAGTTAATGAATATTTATGTGATAAAACCGCACACAAAAGAGATACAAATAACAGAATTTGACGGCCAGATAACAAGCATCTATACATATTTTGACTCCTTGTTAGTTGATACTTCAACAATTTTACAAGATCACATCATCTACACAAATGCTCAGCATACAGATGAAAATATGTTTTTTATAGGTGAACAGATATTTATAGGTGATGCTTTGATTTTAGGCTTAAACGGCTTTGAAGAAACAGATATAACCATAAAACAAGATGAGCTACAATCATTAATCTCTTATGATGTCAATGATTTTTACAAACAAGCCATGCGTCCGATTTTGGATTTTGAAATCAACATAAATGATACATTTAGCGTAAAAGATGATGATGAAGCCATGCAGATAAATTTTGAATGGGTTATATATACATTTAACAAAGCCGACAAAAAGACACAGCACTACTTTTTAGATGAAATGAAAAAAGCCTGCACAGACAAAGAAAACAGCAACCGATATTTTCAGAAAATGGCACAATTAGCAGTCAATGCAGCAAAATACCAGTAGATTTTAGCCGGCTAATCCCAATCTTTAAATTTTAAATCTTTATGTTTGTCTTTTTTGTATCTTTTATTTTTCTTATTTTTATCCAGCTGATTTGCCCGATATAAAATATCTGATTTTATCTGCTCAAAAGGGGTCAAACTCTCTTTTTGCCCGATAATATACATCACTAGTTTCTCTAAGTCGTTAAACTCTCCCTTGTATAAAGGCATTTTGGTTATTTTTGTAAGGTGTTTTATATTGTTATCTATTTTTTTAATAAAGCCGTTAAAGTCGGCGTCTTGATTGTTTAAAAGGTACGATACGATACTCTTTAAAAACCTGTCTAAAATACGTATATACTTTAATCTTAAAGAATCTTCTATTTTTGATGTTTTACTACTCATGACCTGCTTTAATTATTTTTACATATTATATCTATAAATACAGTATAATTCCAATAAAGATTCAATATGAATAACAAATTTTACACCCTTTCTTTACCTGAGGATATGCTTGCAAATCTAAATACTATAGGTTATGAGCAAATGACCCAGATACAAGCATTAAGCCTCCCACATTTATTGCAAAACAAAGATGTTTTAGCACAGGCAAAAACCGGAAGCGGTAAAACAGCGGCTTTTGGCATAGCTATTTTGCAACATTTAAACAGCAAAAAGCTAAACATCCAGTCTCTCATCTTATGCCCGACCAGAGAGCTGGCAACACAAACAGCTACGCAATTGCGTATTTTGGCTAGATACAAACAAAATATAAAAATACTTACACTTTGCGGAGGAAATGCATTTTGGCCTCAAGCAAACTCCCTTAAACATGGCGCACATATTATAGTCGCCACGCCAGGGCGCATCTTGAAGCATTTAAATAAACAAACTTGCAATTTTAACACTCTTAATACTCTCGTACTCGATGAAGCTGACAGGATGCTTGATATGGGTTTTTATGATGATGTAGAGAAAATTATCTCATTTTTGCCCACAAAAAGGCAAACTCTACTTTTTTCTGCTACATTCACACAAGAAGTAAAAGATATCAGTAGTAAAATCTGCAACAATGCTATACATATAGAAGCTCCTGTATCTAAAGAGATAAATAAGATGCAGGAGATATTTTTTGAGATTGAAGACACAAATAAAGATGATGCTCTGATACATCTGCTTGGTCATTATCGACCTAAAAATGTATTAATTTTTTGTAATACTAAAATACGAACAGACGCTATTGCCAAGCTTTGCCAAGACAACAACATAGACGCACTTGCCATTCATGGTGACTTAGAGCAATACACAAGAGATGATGTGCTCGTGCAGTTTTCAAACAACAGTCTGCGCGTTTTAGTGGCTACTGATGTAGCTGCCAGAGGTTTGGATATAAAAGAGCTTGCTATGGTTATTAATTATGATTTGCCATTTGATAGCAAGACCTACACGCACCGAATCGGCAGAACCGCAAGAGCGGCCAGTGAGGGAATAGCATGCACATTATATAAACAAAGTGATGATATTTCTATGTATAACAATACAAATATAGCCTTTTTACATGTAAACACTTTAGATAAACCAGACAATTTTAAAATGAAACCTTTATATAAAACCATTGTCATAGAAGGTGGTAAAAAAAATAAACTTCGAGCAGGAGATATCTTAGGCGCTCTCACGGCAAATACTAAGCTTGGCCGTGAC
>WFMO01000197.1 GCA_015489055.1 Helicobacteraceae bacterium
CCCTGGATAGCCGAGACATCTCCTACGGCGTAAATATACTCAAAGCCTTCAACTTCACAAAAATCATTAATCTTTATAAATCCTGCATCATTTTGCGGTAAATCCGAGCTTTTGACTACACTATGACCCTCTCCTGCAGGTATAAACATTGTAAAGTCACTCTCAAGCTTACTGTTATCTTCAAAAAGTACACCATCGGCAACAAACTCTTTTATCTTCTTACCAAATTGTTTATGGATATTGTTTTTTTCAAAAATCATATCCATCATTTTAAGAGCTTTGTCTCCCATTCTGGCGCCTGGTTGTTGCATAGGGGCAAAAAAAGTTAGTTCAAACTTATCTCTTAAACCTTTTTTTGCAAGCATATTATGGACATTAAAGAGAAGCTCAAACCCGGGGCCTCCTCTAACGGCGGAACTATCTTTGGGGTTGCCTCCAAAGCCAAAAGCAAGCTTACCGCCACCTTGTTTTATTAAAGCATCAAGCCTGTCTCTTATTTGCATGGACTGCTGCGGTGCGCCGCATATTGAGAGTGTGTGCTGCACGCCTTGGGGTTTCATTTTAGATGCACCAAGTGCAATTATGAGGTAATCAAAGTTACTAAGCACATCACCGTTTTTTAAAGTAATGCGCTTTTGCTTGGCTTCAATGCTTTTAACCTCGTTTATGATTGTGTTAAAGCCGTGCGCTCTTTTAAGATCTTCCAGACTAACGCATAGATTTTTAAATTTAACGTCATGCGTTGGCACCCATATAGAAGTAGGATAGATATAAAAAAAATCACGATCGCTCACTAGCGTAACGTTATAGTTATGTTTTCTTAGATATATAGCTGACTCAACACCCGCAAATCCACCACCTAATATTAATACGCTTTTCATTTTAACCTCTTTTTTAATTATATTTTTCATAATCTGTGTTTATAATATACTTACTTGCCTTAATAAACGCTTAAGCGTTGCTCGGTATAATTTTTGATATAAGTTGGTAACCAAAGGACTTAAGATGGCAGGGAAAAGCATAGTTTTAGGAGGAGGATGTTTTTGGTGCATGGAAGGAGTATTCTCTCTTGTTAAGGGAGTTGTGCAAGCTGTTAGCGGATATTCAGGGGGAGGGTTGGACAATCCCTCTTACGAACAGGTGTGCAGCGGTACCACAGGACATGCCGAGGTTGTATTGGTTGAATATGATGAGGGCATTATTTCATTGCATGATATTTTGGAGATTTTTTTTGCCATGCACGACCCAACTTCGTTAAACAGGCAGGGCGCAGATATTGGTACTCAGTATCGTTCCGTGGTGTATTATAATAATGATATACAAAAACGGATTGTATTGGACGCCATAGAAAAAGAAAGTAAAAATTATAGTCGGCAGATAGTTACAGAGGTTTCTTTATTGGGTGAGTTTTATCCTGCAGAAGAGTATCATCAACACTATTTTCAAAATAATTCAAATCAGGGATATTGCCAAATGGTAATAGCGCCTAAGATAGAAAAATTTAAAAATCATTTTAAAGACAAATTACAATAAAGGTAAACAATGGATAAAGTATATGATTTGGTGGTCATAGGAGCTGGACCTGCCGGTATAGCGGCGGCAGTTGAGGGATATCTTTGCGGGATTAAAAATATTTTAATGCTTGAAAAAGATGACAATCATAACGCTACTATTCGTAAGTACTATAAAGACAATAAGCGTGTTGACAAGGACTGGAAGGGTCAAAAGGTAGAGCTAGACGGTAATTTGTATTTTTTAGACGGAACAAAAGAGAGTACACTTGATTTTTTTGATGAGGTTATCGCCAAGCATGATATCGAGCTTATCACAAATGTTGAAGTAAGCAAGATCGAGCAAGAGGGTGGTTTGTTTAATGTTTATATAGCCGGTCGAAGTTTTAAAACAAAATATGCGGTGGTAACAATAGGCAGAATGGGTAAACCAAATAAACCGACATACAAAATACCATCATCTATTAAGAAAAAAATCGGATATACCCTTGATGGATGCGGCAGGGAAGAAAAGGTTTTAGTCGTTGGAGGCGGCGACAGCGCCATAGAGTATGCGGTGGACCTAGCTGGCACAAATGATGTGTCCATCTGTTACAGACGTGAGACGTTTAGACGGGCAAACCCGACAAATCAAAAAAATATCGCAAATGCCATAGCTCATAATGAGATTAAACCTATTTTAGGTGTAAATATTTCAGGACTTGAAGATGACAATGGCAAAGTAAAAGTTTTATTTGATGAGATACCTGCTGATACTTTTGACAGGGTGATTTATGCAATAGGCGGCACTACTCCTAGTTCATTTTTAGCAAGCGCGGGTATAAAAGAGCAAAATGGAGTTCCTATTCATGATGATAATTATGAAACAAATATTAAAGGACTGTTTGTAGCCGGTGATATCACACAAGAGTCAGGAGGCTCTATTGCGCTTGGACTAAATCATGGATACAAAATAGCATGTTATATCAAAAAGAAACAATAAAGCTTATACGCTCTTTTTTATTTGCATTATTTTTATGATTATCATAACGATAATTACCTGAAACAAAGAGGCGAGGATAAAAGCATCATAAGATATTTTATCTATTGTTTTTGTATTGTATGCAAGTGTTGCCATGGCTATTAGGATAGTTAGCGGCATTGAGTGGCTGAGTGCTAACAGGAGTGAATTTTTGAGTCCGTTGGATTTTATAAAAACTGTTGCGCTGATTATTCTCATAACAATCATAACGACAGTTATTGCAACGGCTTCAAGCAATAATCCTTTAGTAAGCAGACTGTGTAAATCAAATGAACTTCCTATATAGATAAAAAATATCGGTATAAAAAATCCAAAACCGTAACTTGATAGTTTTTGGGGCAATTCATGTTTATGGTCAAAAAACGTGGGTAAAAATATACCCGCCAAAAATGCTCCAAATGCAAGTTCTAGGTGTAGATACAGCATAACCCCGACTAAAATAAATAGTATTCCCATAGAGAGTCTGATGTCTTGTTCTTTATTATCTTTGTGTGGCATTAAAACGGTTGATATTTGAGGAAACCACCAAAAAAGTAGCTGCAAGGCTCTAAATAAAATTAACATAAATAGTAAAAATAAAATCAATGACACTGCTGATTTGAGCAACCCGTGGCTCATACCATGTTCTAGTCCTGCTGAGACAAGCGTTAACATGGTGATGCTAACCACCTCTCCTATCCCCCCAGTTGTCATAGACAGCTCTAGCCAATGGGTTTTTCCATACTCTTTTGAGAGCGTTGTCACTAGTCCAACTGAAATAAGCGGTAAGATCACTATAAATACCCCGCTTAAAGAAAAATATAGTGTAAATATTGCAGCAATAGCATAAAGAAGCAGGATATAAGCAAAAGTCAGTTTAAGCATTTTTGCCGGTATTTTTAAAACCTGTTTCATATCAATCTCAGTGCC
>WFMO01000198.1 GCA_015489055.1 Helicobacteraceae bacterium
TCGTTTTTCAAAAAAACAGCTATACAGTAAAATAATTTCACTCAAAATAAAATTTTAAATACAGATGATAGCACTTAAGTAAAGAGTGCTATTGTATTAGGCTTCCACTCTGATTAACATAATGCGGGTTCCCTTGACTTTTAGCTTAAAGAGGCTGTTTTTAGGGTTTTACTCTATTGCGAAGTATTTTAACACTCCTTATTTAAGTTCTAGGAGCTTAAATAAGTTCGTTTTTAGTGATTTGACTTAAGAAAAGTGGTTTATTTGAATGTTTTTGGAGTGAAACTTAATTAAGGTTTGGTGGGGTTTTGGATTCTTAAAGTCCAAGAGCTGCCATTAAATCGTTATTTTCTTCAATACGTAGCATACGAATATCTTTAACACAAGCAGTAAGCCATGGATATGTATTTGCTAGTTTTTGAATAGTTAAAACACAAGTAACAGCTGTAATTTGTTCATTCCCAAAATATACACTTCCTTGTTGCCAAGAAAAATTGTTTGCTTCCATGAATTTACGAATATCGCCATAAGCATTTTGGTAATTATTTCCATGATAATTCGAATCTAAACAGTTTGTGTCAATATCAAATGTTACTGCATACATGCTTTTCCCTTTTAATATCTGTAATTATACCCTATTTCTTATCTTTCTTTTTCTTTGATTTCTCTTGTTTTTTTGGTTTTGGCAGATAAAGTATTTTCATTTCATTGATTTAAGACACAGCAATTTATAAATATAGAGTATCAACAGGTCTATCTTAGGCTAATTATTATAAACAACTATAAATAAGTAAAACTTCTTTATATAGTTTTAAAACGGGTTACGGAAAAAAAGGAGAAGACGTGTTTACACCCTATTGTATTAATCATTTTAAAAGCTTAAAAGTATTAATATAATATATATAAAGTAATAAGGATATATATACTAAATATTAATTTAATATATATGTAGATATAATTTCATACATACAGGAGATTAGAAAATGATAATAAGTATAGCTCACTCTAAAGGTGGCTGTGGTAAAAGTCTTTTGACTTTAAACCTCGCACCGCTTTTTAAAGATTTAGTTTTGATAGATCTTGATACACAAAATTCTATCTCTCAAATAAATCAATTTAGAGAGAGAAAATTTAAAATATTTCAAGCAAAAAAACAAGAGGACTTATTTAATATTCTTGATGACAATGAGGATAAAAATATAATAATAGATTGTGGCGGCATTGATTCAGATATCAATAGATTAGCAGTTGTAAATTCTGATATCA
Source organism: Helicobacteraceae bacterium (assembly GCA_015489055.1). Taxonomy (GTDB): domain Bacteria; phylum Campylobacterota; class Campylobacteria; order Campylobacterales; family Sulfurimonadaceae; genus Hydrocurvibacter. The sequence continues at coordinate 1,267 of WFMO01000198.1, forward strand.
TAATTGTACCTGTAAAAGATAACTCTTTTGAAATTCTTGCTTTTCAGAGGTATATAAAAGTTATTGAGAAATTAATTGAAAAGAATCCAGATTTAAAAGTGTTAGCACTCTTAAATAATGTTCACGCTCAGTCAAAAGATTTTGAAAGATTAAAAAAGTTAGTAAATAAATATGAATTTATTCAACTTGCAAAATCAATAATAAGAACAAGAGCTGATTACGCTAACTGTCTTGAGCTGGGAACAACAGTTTTTGAAAAAGATAAAACAAAAAAAGCATCCAAAGAGATACAAAAACTATATAAAGAAATTAAGGATCTAAAAAATGGCTAAGAAAAGAATAAATATAGATGAAGTGAATGACGGCGCAGAGCATTTAATTAATGCGGATATAAAAGATGATGGAAAAATAACGCAGATTCTTTTTAAGTGTACTGAGTTGCAAAAAAGCAATATAAAAAAAGCAGCTACAAAAAGAGGTTTAACTGTATCAGGATATATAAAGTTTTTGATTGCAGCAGATAATGGTTTAAATTAATATTATATACTTAGTATATAATAGATATATCTTAAATATATACTAAGTATATATAATACACGTCTTTAAGTTAAAATAGAATAAAATACTAATTCAGATTTCATATATGTATTTTAAATGTTCTTATACTTTATAGGTGTAACAAAAGTTAAAACTTTTTATAATTATAATAGACTATTTCGTGGATGTGGTAGGTGGAGTCTGTTATAAGGACTTTTTGGTGGAGCTAATCTTTTTGATAGTGAAGTTGATAATAACCTCATATTCTCTATAAGATATTATAT
>WFMO01000199.1 GCA_015489055.1 Helicobacteraceae bacterium
AACTCGAAGTGCTTTTAAGGTAAGTAGCTCCATATCTCCAGGACCGGCCCCTGTCAAATACACTTGACCCATCATATTTGACCTCTTTGCTGCTCATTTAAATAGCATGACGGGTCTTCTGCCCATAAATCATTATATAATGCGTATGCCCTGCTTCTGCTTCCACCGTTACAAATATGTTTCACTCCGCATGTGGAGCATTTTCCGCTAATTTCTCTTGGATGCTGTCTTAATCTAGCTAGTATTTCATTATTCTTATCTAGCCAAATATTATCAAAACTCTTTTCATTTATATCTCCAACTGTAAACGGAAAAAATGGATCAGGCTTAACTTTTCCTAAGAAATCAATATTTCCGAGTCTATTTCCTGCACTATTTCCTCCCCATGCTATCAATCTTTGTAACATCTGCTCTTTTAGTTTTGGATACTTCATACTAAATTTTTCAAGCAAAACAATAGCATCCATCTCCATATTGCCTGTTACTACATCTATATCTTTACCCTCTTCTTCATATTTAAGTGCCTTATCTATAATAAAATTAACAAATTCCAATCTTTTCTCTTTGCTGATATCAATTTTGAGGTTCTCAAGTCCTCTGCCTGAATACACTAAATGGGATAAATATATTTTATTAACATTTAATTCTTCTGCCAATTCAAAAATATCATAAAAACTATCCTCAGTCTCTTTTGTCATAGTAAATCTAATACCGGCATTACCGCCATTTTGTTGGATTAATTTAATAGCACCAATGCTTTTATCAAATGCACCATCTAATCCCCTAAAATTATCATGAACCTTGCCAATTCCATCTATACTTATACCTATATAATCAAATGTCTGAATAATCTTGTTAACATTTTTTTCATTAATATATAAACCGTTTGTTGAGAGGTAAGTCATTATGGACTTTTCCCTCATTGCGTTTGCAATTTTAAAAATATCTTTTCTTATAAGAGGTTCTCCTCCACTGAAAATAACAAATTTAACACCAGCTTTTTTCAAATCCTTTATAGAATCTAATATAAATTCAGTTGTTAAAAAATCCTGCGAATTAGGATCAGCATAAGAGTAACAATGGTGGCATGCAAGGTTGCATCTGTTTGTAAAATTCCATATCACTATCGCACCGCTTAACATTCTACTTTTTTGATTATTAACAGTAGAATGAATAAGATTAGAAATTCTTAACACAATTATCCTTCATTTTGTATATAAAAATGCCTGATGGTTTAGGGACTGGCCATGCAAACTTTTTCCACCAGCCATGCGTCTTTATGCCAAGCACTTCATTTGCTCCGTTTACAGAAACATATAAATATTTACCATTAGTTGACCACCTGACATGTAAAACCATGCCTTTAAATTTAAAATTTTTAATTATTTTTAATGTTTTTGTATCAATTATCTGCACTCTTGGAAAATCTTTACCGCTAAAAGTAACAGCTAAATATTTTTTATTTGGGCTTAACGATGTAAAAACAGGATTACCAACTACATCAATAGCCTTTATAAGTTTAAATTTATGGCTAAATGCAAATACTTTTCTAGCGCCCACGGCCGGTATAAAAAAGTAACCTTTAGAAACACTCCAAAACCCAAAATGAGGAACCTTTAACACTCTATCTCTTTTGCCTATATTAAGAGGTACAGTTTTATATTTCATAGTCCTTAAATTTAACACACCTATAAATGGAGAATTAAAAAAACCGGAAACATAAAGGTTTTTATCTATTAGCGCATCAAAAGGAACTAAACCTACGTGCTTAAATTTCTTATATATTACAAAGTGCGGCTTTCTTGCCTTTGGTTGAGTATCTTTCATCACCCAAATCTCATCAGTATCCATGCACTCGAAAATAAGATAATTTTTATACAGTTTTATGCCTACATTTCTACTGTTTGTTTTAATACTTTCAATAGGCTTTAAATTTCTGCTAACAATCTCAACAGTCTTATTCCCATAATTTGCAACAGCAACAAAATTTCTACCTATTATAAAACCGATTGCACTTGGACTGGTTCTATATTCTTTTTCTATTTTATCTGTAATTGGATTAAATTTAATTATATAACCATCTCTGGTTATTACATATCCATCCCTACCTTTAAACTTTACAACTGCATGATTAAAATTATGCATATGTTTTATGGTATCGACTAGTAGATGCTGTTCAATTACAGCAAGTGCTGAATTCTCTCTCTCGACCACAAAAATCTTATCTTGCGCATTTAAAAGAGTAACTATAAAAACTAAACACAATAGAAGTATTTTTTTCATTTTTTATCCTTAAAACTTTGTATGTATGTAACAATTGCATTGAGCTCACTTGCATTTAAATCACTAAATGACGGCATAGAGTTAATTTTATATCCTAATCTTTTATATGATGACTTAGGATTAAGAATTTGGGCAAGCATTTGAGCTCTTGTACGATGATTGGCGATGAATCTAAAAGATGGTGCAAAAGCTTGAGCGGTCTGATGATGACAGCCCCAGCAATATGTTTGAAAAACTTTGATTGCCAAACTATCTTTTGCACTCAAACCAATACCTATTAGCAATAGTGCGATTATTAGGCTTTTATTTTTCATATTTTTATCCTTCAACGCTTTTATACTATTTATAGGTATTATTATACTATATTTATTATTAAAAATTAATTTTATATAAAAAATATACTATAATAGTATTTATTAATTTATTCGTCATTATGACGAATAAATATTATTTAAGCACCAGGTACTTTTATTCTATGTGAAATAGAGTATGTAAAAGTAGGTGTTGTCAGGTTATAGATATACTTAATAAACCTTCCAGTTTTAGCATTATAAATGCCAATTCGTCCATTTTTATTCCACTCGCTAATAGTTGTCCATTTTCCAAAATTCATAGGTTCTGCATGCAATAATCTTGGCTGAACAGGATGAGCAAGCTTTGGCCCGTGTGCCGCAGTATAAGGCACTATAAACTCTTTTGAAAGTTTAGAGCGGACCTCTTTATGCATAACATTCTTATACTGAGTCGCATTCCAAGTTTGTAAAATCTTGCCGGTATGTGCATCAATCAAATGACCTTTATACTTACCTACTTTAATAATTCTGTCAATTTTTAAAGTTTGTTTATTAATCAAATAAACCCTATTATAGACTAACGCGCTCCCAATAACATCATCTGCCCAAATATATGGAGTACCATCGCCAGTACCTACAAACAAGCCGCCACCTGCTGTTTTCACGCTTGCTACAACTTCATTCTCCATATTCCATATAACAACATTGCCTTCATTAATACTCATGGTAGCATTTAACTGACCATATCTTTTATTATACCAAGATGCGCCTTGTCCTGGATGTGGCTTAGAGTCTGGTCCTGTATATATTTTAGCAGCAAGCTTCAATGTTTTTAAATCAATAACGCCCATCAAATTACTCATCTGTGATGCAATATATACAAATCTACCAC
>WFMO01000200.1 GCA_015489055.1 Helicobacteraceae bacterium
ATAATGAGCCCTCCATTTTAAACGGACCACTTTGTATGAATATTGATGTAATAGAAGAAAATCTCATGTTACCACCGCTGAATCGTGGGACAGTTTTAACTATTTCACCTGTAGGTGCTTATAATTATACACAGGCTATGCAGTTTATTCGTTATAAACCAGCAGCCGTTTTTATTGATAAACAAGGCAATGCCAGTTGTATAAAAGAAGTTGATGATCTTGCAACAGTAAATTACAAAGAAGTATAAAAAAGAATATGCAAAACTTTAGAATACTTCTTTCAAGTAGTATAAAACCTTATAGTTCTTTATTATTTTTAAATAATAAGTGGATGGGGTTTTTACTGCTTGCAATTACTTTTATCAATCCATCTGTAGCAATTAGCGGTATTTTAGCAGTAATTTTTACTATTGTTTTTGCTGAATTCATAGAGTTTAAAGAAGCATATCTTGCACAAGGGTTTTATGTTTACAACTCTTTGCTTGTCGGTATGGGCATAGGGTTTATCTTTATGCCATCACTTATGAGCGTGGTGCTTATTGCCATCGGTGCAGCACTTACCTTTATGTTTAGCTTTATGTTAAATCGGCTTTTTAGCGCTTATAGAGTTCCTATTCTTTCTCTTCCTTTTTCTATTGCAACTGTATTTGTTTACTTAGCATCACTTAAATATCCAGAATTTCTAAGCACATCGATAGACAATGCCATACACCTTGATATTACTTTACCTCTTGCTGTTAGTAGTTTTTTAAAGTCTTTTGGAACCATATTTTTTCTTCCTTCTAATATTGCGGGAGGTCTAATGCTTTTACTAACGCTTTTTTTTTCTCGCATTATTTTTATCATGGCGGTAAGTGGGTATTATTTTGGTGTGCTTGTTCATAGTTATTTTATTGGTTCTTACATACAAGCACTGCATGACCCTTATGCGTTCAATTATATTTTAGTTGCTATTGCTCTATGTGGTGTATTTTTGTTGCCAACGCTAAAAAATTTTTTCTTAGCACTTATTGGTGTAGCTATAAGTGTAGTATTAACTGATGCCATATCTATATTTTTTCATTATTATGCGATCCCAGTTTTTACATTACCTTTTAACATTACGGTTATAACTTTTATTTTTATTTTATCTGCTACTTATTATAAAGAACTTAATATTGATATTAAATCAACACCAGAATATTCTCTTTCAAACTATCTTGCAAAAATTTTTCGTTTTGGAAATATTATCACACAAATTTCTTTACCTTTTAGCGGAAAATGGAATGTATATCAAGCTTTTGACGATATTTGGACACATAAAAATCAATTTAAGTATGCTTATGATTTTGTAAAAATGAAAGATGGAAAAACATATAAAAACAATGGACTTTACGCTAGTGATTATTTTGCTTTTGGTGAGTCTATACTTGCGCCCGTAAGTGGTTATATCGTAGGCGCAAGAGATGATTTGGTTGACAACATTATTGGTGAAGTCGATCACATTAATAACTGGGGTAATTATATAATTATTAAAAGTGATGCCGGCTTTTTTGTAGAAATCAGCCATGTGATGCAATATTCTCTCAAGATTAAGGTAGGCGATTATGTTCAAGTAGGCACTATTATTGCGAAATGTGGCAACAGTGGCTATTCTCCTGAACCACATATTCACATTCAAACACAAACCATTGGTATGCTTGGAGCTTTTACAACAGAGTTTTGCTTTAGTGAGTATATAGAAAAAGAGGAATTAATTTTTCACAATCTCCCTAAAAAAGGCTCTTGTGTATCTGCTATGATCAGTGATAGAAGTATTAGCTCGCGTCTTCATTTTATACTCGATGATTGCTTTACATATGATGTTTATGAAAATGAGATTTTGGTTGATACGGTTGAGTTTAGAGTTAAAATGAATGATTATTCCCAATTTTATTTGGAAGATCAAGATACAAATCAACTTTTTTTCTACAATGACCATAAACAATTTTACTTTTACAATTACAAAGGAGGTGAATCACATCTTAAATGGCTCTTTAAACTTGCACCACGCATTCCATTTGTAAGAACAGAAGAACTATTTTTTAAAGACTATCTGCCTGTATATATCGTTCAATCAAAATTACAAACACTTTTGATTGAATTTCTTTCAAGTTTAAATAAAAATTTTTATAAACAGGAGTTTCTTTATAAGTTTAACGGCAACTCAATCAACTCCATTTTTGGAGAGGTTCATTTAGAAGCTGCCAGCAAAGCACTAGCAAGCATTAAATATAACACAACACATCTTAGGAGAAAAAAATGAAAAAAATGATTTTAGCTGCAGCCATCATTGTGAGTCCATTACTCGCAGAAGTTGTTACCATCGCACCTTATAGGGGAGAAATCAATTATGATAAAAATCAACAAAAATCTGTAAAAGATTATTCGACTATATATGGGTTATATACAAGTATTGGAACTTTAAGATATTTATTACAATTAAATTATTCACATTTCATGACAAAATATAAAAAAAGTTTTTATCTTATCCCAACTTTAAATCAAAATGATATCACACTTGCGTATGGGTATTATTTCCCTAAATTTATGCTCCGTATCGGTGTTCATGATATAAGTACCAACGATGTACAGCTAGGAAACGGTATCATTGCATTAGCGTCTATCAATGGATATGATTTTATTGGCTATGATAAATACAGTTATGGCTTAAAAGGATATTACTCTTTTTATAAAAAAGGTCATAATGAAAAATACATAGCAAAAAGTATTGAAATTACGCAACTTACACCCTATTTTACAGCATATGATGCCTTAAGCATTAACTGGGGCAACTCTTTTACGCTAAAAGCAAACTATGAAATAGCTCCTGATTATATTAAAAAACATTATCTTTCATACAGTGCAAGCGATACTATTTTTTATAAAAACTTTTTGATTACATTTAGTGGATATGGTGGAAAAATGCGGACAGGAGTTACAAACAATGGCTTTACTGTAGCAAATACATTAGACCTTATGAAAACAGGATATGGTGTTACAATAGCTTATCACTTTACAAAAAAAATGTTGCTGTCTTTGAGTTATGGCATAAACAACTATCGTGAGTATGGTAAGCTTCAAGATGGTTCAAATTCAGTATCAAGTGCCAGTTTTTCCTATAAATTATGAACGAATGAGAAAAACTATAGAAGCTACTCTTTATATTTCGTTTTTAAACATGCATTAAAACAAGATATGAAGTTTTATATCTTGTTTTAATATCTTGCTTTTTCATTTTTAAATACTGTATAATTCATTCAGCGTTATATATAAAAAAATATAAGGAAACGATATGTATTATACAAAAGAAGATATTGCAAGGCTTATCAGTGAAGATATGCCTTACTTTGATTTAACCTCCAGGCTTTTAAATATTGATAATCCGGGTAAAATCTCTTTTTACACAAGAAAAGATGCGGTTACCAGTGGTAATAAACTAGTTGAACTATTATGCAGAGAACTTGATTTAAAAATAAATTTTAAAGAAAAAGATTCAACATTCATTGCCGCAGGTAATAAAATATTGGAAGCTGAGGGAGAAAATGTGTTAATTCTTTGGAAAGTGGCACAAAATATTTATGAATATGCCATGTCAGTATCTTCATATACATATGAAATGGTTAAAAAGGCAAAAAA
>WFMO01000201.1 GCA_015489055.1 Helicobacteraceae bacterium
AAAAGCTACAGTACAAACTATCACTTACTACAGATGATAGCAGTATGCCTTTTTTAGTTATGTTTGAAATTGAATATACAGATACATGCAATGAACAAGAGATAAACTGTCTGTTTGATAGTATCTTATCTATCGCAAAAGATAATATACCATCTAATGAATTGTGCACAAAGTGGGATGAAAATGAGTTTATTGCACTTCTTTTTGATACAGATATTAATAATATATATAAAAAAGCACATGAGCTTCAAAACATTATCCAAACTCATAAATACACCAACTCTAAACATCTCACGCTCAACTATACAGTAATACAGATGATAAACAATAGCCAACTAGAGCATGATTTTTTGCAACACATAGATAAATCGCTGTGCAAAACAGCAACACAACCTTGTGACCATGTCCATCAAAATCACTGGGGTTTATGAATTGCCGTTTTATTGTTTTTTATGGTTTAAAGAAAAGGTTACGACTGAAGTTTATGATAGCTATTACAAAATGAGTTAGAATTGAAGGGTTTTTATGTCAGATATGTCACTACAATTGACATTAGAGCACTCAAATGTTTTTAAAGATTTGCCTACGGGAGTATTGCAAAATTTAGTAGGTGAGTTTACTAAATTTATATATCGTAAAGGTCAAATCATAAATTATACAGATATAGATAAATATTTTTTTATTATAGCTAGCGGTTATATAAAGATGAGTAGAATGGATGTACAAACAGGCAAAAAAATTGCACTGTTTTTATATGAAAAATGTGATGTTTTGGATGTTGTTTCTTTAGTTGATGGGGGGATACATGATGTTGAGTTTACATCTGTTACTTCAAGTATATTATATGCTGTGAAAATTGATCGTATGAGAGAATTGCTTGCGGATGAAAGGATGTTAAATAGTAATTTTTTGTCCTATCTTGGATCTCATCAAAGAAAATTGGAATGCTTTAGTGAGGCTGTGGCATTTTATAATACTAAAACTAGATTGATAAATTTGATTTTAAGATATGCAGACCCATCAAAGGTGGTTCATGGACAAAAGATTCCTGTTAAACTATTAAGCAACTTAACTCATGCAGATATAGCCGAACTCATTGCTTCTGTTAGATCAGTAGTTACAACCGAAATAAACAAATTAAAAAATGAAGGTATTTTAAGTGTTGAGCATCGTAACATAACCATTAATGACTTACAGAGGCTTCGAAAAAAATGTAAAAACATACAGTAGGTATTATTAATCTTGGATATAAATTCCGTTTTCTTGAACTTTAATTTTTCTTTCATCTTGAAGTTTTGTTAATGCTTTTTTAAAATCTTTTTTACTCATGGAAAAAACTTCTTTTATAAGTTTTGCATCACTTTTGTAATTATAAGGCATCATACCGACATTGCTTTGTAAAAGCTTAAGTATGTTGTCGCACAAAGTTGTGATTTGTTTATTGTTCGGCTGTCTAAGCGTGAGATCTATGTTGCCGTCTGCTCTTATATTTTTAATATACGCAGTTTTTGTATCGCCTAAATCTATACTTTCAAAAATCTCATTATGATATAAAAGTCCCCGATATTTTTCTTCCACTATACATTTAAATCCAAGAGGTGTTTTTTCTATAATCAAAGCACTTACTTCCTGTTTTGATCTTAAATCAAGAACTTTTCTTTCAAAGAGATTACCAATCTTTTCGCTTCCTATAAGGCGGTCTGTTTTGTTATCATAAATAATTTTTAAAAATCTCTTTTCGCCAATCTTAAAAGGCGATTTTTGAAATTTATTTGGAACCAATAGATCTTTTGGCAACCCCCAATTTACAAATGCTCCAAAAGATGTTGTATCAACAACTTCAAATACGCCAAATTCACCAAGCATAGCTTTTGGTTTTAGCGTTGTAGCTACCGGTCTATCTTGTGAATCTGTGTATATAAAAAGATCAATCAGCAAACCATCAGCCATCTCATCTGTTACATAAGCTTGAGGCAAAAGAACATCTTCTCCTGCTTTAGATAAAACAAATACACCATGGGGAGTATGTCTATCAATTAAGAGTGTGTTTATTTTGCCTAATTCTAAATACTCACTTTGTCTTTTATTCATCATCTGCTTGCTTGGCCTCTAAGATATCTTCTATAAGTTCTTTGCACTCATCTTCTGTAATTTCGTTACACTCAATATCTACTAATATCTCTTTTAAATCATCACGAAACGCTGTTAGGTCATCAAGCTCATCTTTTGCCTCTTGCAGCGAAGTGTTTTTTTTGTCTGCTATTATTGCGTATAGCTCATCCATTCTATCTTCAATATCCGGCATAACGCTACTTGTGATCAGTTCTTGTAATGTTGGTAAATATGACACTTGAAATCCTTAAATAGTAATAAAATAGGCACTCAAAGCAAGCCTTGATAAAATCATAACAGAAATTAGTTACATGTAAGTCAATAAAGAATATAATCTTGATAATTTTTCAAAGGGTTAATATGTACAATTTTTATGCCGTTATCATAGGAACGGAGATTTTAAACGGGCGCAGAGAAGATAAGCATTTTATTTTTATACGTGACTTACTTAAAGAGTATGGACATACTCTTTTTTGCACTTTTATCATAAAAGACGATAAAGATTTAATGCGAAAATGCTACAAAATGATAAAAGAGGATGCAAAAGCCGTACTTTTTAATTTTGGCGGTATCGGTTCAACTCCTGATGATTTAACACGTGAAATTGCAGCTGAAATCTTCACCCAAAAACCGCTAGTAGTTAATGAAAGCTTTAAACAAGATATCATTGAGCGTTTTAAGCAAGAGGCATACCCTCACCGTATCCATATGGCGCAACTCCCGATAAACGCAAATCTCATAAAAAACCCGATAAACAATATGTCCGGTTTTGAATTAGATCACAGGTATTTTTTTGTTCCCGGGTTTGTGCAGATGTCACATCCAATGTTAAAAGATTGTGTAAAAAAATATTTTGCAACTTCAAAGCGAATGTTTAGAAGAACTCTTCTTGCTGATATAAGTGAGAATTTCCTTATTGATATTATGAAAACCGTTCCTTGTGATGTTGAGTTATCGTCATTGCCTATTTTAAAAACAGGCACTCCGCAAGTTGAACTGTCTTTGAGTTTTAGTGATGAAAAAATTCTTGCCAGAGAGTTTAAAAAATTTACCAATTTTTTAGACAAA
>WFMO01000202.1 GCA_015489055.1 Helicobacteraceae bacterium
CTACAACTCTGTGTTTGTTCCTTACATGTAAAAGTTCTCTATAAAACTGCGGCAACATATTAGTATCATCCATCAGAGCTTTGTAGAGACCTTTAACCGCCTGCTTTCCTGCATACATCTTTCTTGCAATCTGCTTGCTTTTATACATCTTAACAAACAATATCTTTTTTAACTTTTTTATTTGTGATTCTAATTCTTTATCAAAACCTATCGGTAGCTCATCTTTAGCATCCACACTAGCACACAAAACTTTAGAATTATCTATCTTATCTCTTGAATAATCTATCAAAGAATAAACCAGATGATTAATCAGATGTGATGCAAAACGGTACCTAAACATCTCCTTGTTTTGTGCATCTATCCCTTCATCATGCACCTTATTTAGTATCAGCAATACCAGTTCGCTCTCTTTTAAATCCTCGAAACTAATAAGGTGCGAATTTACACCATCATCTATGTCATGACTGATATATGCTATCTCATCTGCACGATCAACAACCATTGCCTCTATACTTGGATGAGTGTTAAGATTAAATACTTCATCTATATATTTTGGTAGAAACTTTTTATGGTATGGATATGAATGCTTGAGTATTCCCTCTAAAGTCGCAAAGGTGAGATTTAATCCATAAAAGTCTTTATATCTTTTTTCAAGATAGCTAACTGTTCTAAAACTTTGAAAATTATGCTCAAAACCATTTTTAAATCCATCATCTTTTAAACATAAATCAAGCGCGTCTCCGCCAATATGGCCAAACGGAGTATGTCCCACATCATGAGACAGGGCTATAGCTTCGGCTAAATCTTCTTGTAAACCTAAATGACTTGATATAGATCTTGCGATTTGTGAAACTTCAAGTGAATGCGTAAGACGGGTACGAAAAAAATCACCCTCGTGATTTAAAAAAACCTGCGTTTTGTATTCTAATTTTCTAAAACTGCCTGAGTGGATTATCCTATCTCTGTCTCTTGAAAAAGCGGATCTAAAGTCATCGCTTACTTGAAAAAATCTCTCAGTTGGTTTCATTGTGCTTTATCTACCTTAAAGATATCTTTTGGAGGTTTTGAGTTGGTATGATTGCCGTACCAGTCTTTGTTTACCTGTTTTTTATTATACTCCACACACTCTTTTGGAATAGTTGCATTTGGATTCTTGCGTATTTGGTTGCACATCATAGGCGTTATTTTAATTTTACCACATCCTGCTAAAAAAAATGGCATAGTCAAAATCAATATAAATAGATACCTTTTCATCTTTATTTCCCCTTTTTAATGATTAAATCAAGATATTTTTGTGGTGTCGCTTTTATCATCTCTTTAGCTAACATTTGTATCTGAAAATAGGCCGCACCGCTGTTGCGTAAAGAAAAATAATTTTTTAGGCTTCTTAAATTAAAAGTTACCACCATGTCAACTTTCCAGTTATCTGTTACTATATGCTTAAAAGCGTCTCCGACATTACGTTTTTTCTTGCCATTTTGCAACTTTTCATAAAGCTTTTGTTTGTCGTCTTTATACTCTTCAAGCAGTGATAATGAGCTTTTGGCAACTGCAAGAGTATAAAAGTTTTCAATTTTACTTTTTTGGTAAAGCAGTTTATCAAACATTGCGCCTATCTCAATTTTGGCATAATCTTTATCTGTAACAACTAGCATATCAAAACCCGATACCTTATCTATAAAAAAATCTTTATCATCCATGCTTGCCACAAAAGCATTAATAAGCGAACTCATGGTATATCTTGTGCTTCTAACAGATATTGCCTGCAAACGGTGCCTTGCGTGCTCTTGCAAAACACCTCTGCTAGTTCCACGAATAAGATATGTAAGATTAATATGTTCTAGTATGCTATGATGAAAATATGTCCATGCAAGATCATCTAAAAGAGATGATTGTTTAATATGATTTATCTCTTTTAGCATCTTATCGTCTGGTAAAACAGATTCAAGATCTTTTATAACTCTGTTTTCACTGCTTGAGAATGAATCATAACATGTCCTAGCGGCTGTTTCTGATACACCCAGCCCGCTTTCTTGCAATAAAACAACATCTGGATTGCTATAAGAGATACCGTACATGTAAACCCACCTTTCATTCATTTTATGTGCTAAAAGCCCCTGCAACCCCATAAAACTACAAAAAGTAAACTTTTTAAGAGGGTTGGTTAAAATTTAATATTTTGAATTATTATACAATAATATTACTTTTGTGTGCCGTTAAGAATTGGAACAAAGTCACATTCTTCGATTTTATCCTCGACAATTCTGTTACCATGCTTTTGAAATCTTGTGATTATCTGCTTGTCATCTTGCCAAATCGGTGCTATTAAAATACCCGTATTGCTTAACTGATCAAATATTTTACTGGGTATCTGGCTTACTGCGGCTGAAAAAAGTATCCTATCATACGGCGCATATCCTATCCACCCGTTTTGTCCATCACTGTGCCTGGTATGAATGTTATGCGCACCCATCTGCTTAAAACGGCTACGCGCTTCATTTAAAAGATGTTCAATTCTCTCTACCGTAAATACCCCACGGAAAAGATGTGAAAGTACAGCAGCCTGATAGCCACTGCCACACCCTATTTCTAAAACCCTATCAGCACCCCGAGCATCTAAATACTGCGTCATCTTGGCAACTGTAAGAGGTGAACTTATCCACTGTTTTGCAGATATCGGAAGAGCGTCTAGCTTATATGCATGAAAGCCAAAACCCTTAGGTATAAAAAGCTCTCTATCTGTTTTTGCGATAGCATTAAACACATCGGTCGTTAATTTAAAGCGGTTATCTATCTCTTTGGCTAATCTACTAGCTTTTAAAGCTGTTATATTATCCAATACCTATCCCATCAGAGTTAAAAATCATCAAGATTTAAGCTTCCTTTTGAGTAATTTGTAACTTTTGCTTCAAAAAAATTCGTTTTTTGGTCATTAAATTTAGAAAAATCATCCACCCACTTGATAGGATTGCTTACATTGTAAATAGGCTCAAAACCAACAGATTTAAGTCTATCATCTGCAAGAAACTGTATATATTGTTCAACTATATCATCAGTTAATCCTAAAATCTGACCCTGAGTTATATATTTTCCCCAATCACTCTCTAGTTTAGTTGCTTGTTTAAACATCTCAACTACATCAGCTTTAAGCTTATCGGTAAAAAGATACGGCTTATCTCGTCTTAATGTATTTATCATGTTTTTAAAGAGAACCAGATGTGTTACCTCGTCACGCTGAATAAAACGTATCATCTGAGCAGAACCTAACATCTTTCCAGAACGTGCCAACGTATAAAGATAGGTAAAACCACTATAAAAATAGATCCCCTCTAGTATCTGATTTGCAAATGCCGCTTTTAAAAGATTTATCTCATTTGGCTCACGTGATAAAGTTTCATAAACAGCTGCAATTGCATCATTTTTTGATTTTAACATCATATCTTTACGCCAAAGATCATATATCTCTTTACTGTTTGATGAAATGCTATCAACCATAACCGCATAACTTTGAGAATGAAGTGCTTCTTCATAAGCCTGACGTACTAAAA
>WFMO01000203.1 GCA_015489055.1 Helicobacteraceae bacterium
TCATAGTCAACTCCTTTTTCTTTTAATATTTTTTGAAGCAGTTCATAAGAGCCTTGCATGCCGGAGCTTTTCTCAGCATCAAGCAGACGCTTGTAAAGCGGAGGAATAATCTCCATCGCTTCACTGCTTGGCTTGCGCCTTACTGAATGATAATCTCTGATAGTTCCGTTTTGATTAAGCGTGACGGTGACATTTGCGCTCACCCAGTAGTATGAGCCGTCTTTACACAGGTTTTTGACAAACGCAAAAATCTCCTGTTTGTTTTGTATGCGCTCCCAAAGAAGTTTAAAGATACATTTTGGCATATCGGGATGTCTTAATATCGAATGGGGCTTACCTAAGAGTTCGCTCTCAGTGTATCCGGAGATCTTTATGAATATCTTATTGCCGTAAAGGATTTTGCCTTTTGTATCTGTTTTTGATACAATAAAGTCATCATGATTTAATACCTTTTCATGACTTGTCAGTGCGGGTCTTGGCATGTTCTTTCCTTAATTTTAAGAATATGTGCATATTATCAAAATTAAGGTTAAAAATCAAATTTAGAATTATAAATCTTGAAGTATTTTTTCTATAGTAGCTTTTAGCGTAGGAAGTTTTTCATCACATACATAGTGAATCTCTTGTGCATCTAGATCAAAATAGTGATGAGAAATAATATCTCGAATCCCTTTTGCCCCTTTCCAATCTACTTGAGGATATTTTTTCAAAAGTTCATTGTTTGTGATTTTATCTATATTTTTAAGACTTTCACCTATTACTATGAGTTTCATACAGATAGAATCTAACTTTTCCATTCCCTCTGGAGAATCAAGAAAAAAATCACTACTATCTACTACTTCAAATCTTGCTAGAACAGTATCAGTAGCATCTAAAATTTGCTCAAGTAATTCACGAACGAGTGATTTATCATACATAGATAGCTTCTTTTTCTATTCTTTTTTTAAGATAAGGATTCATTTTGTTTCTGAGTCTTACTATATCTACGCTTTTATGAAAGAGATTTTGAAGTTCTTCTTTGATATGCACAAGCATAAACATATCAGGAGTTTTTGTTTTTATGCAAATATCAATATCACTTGATTTGGTTGCTTCACCACGGGCAACTGAGCCAAATATGCCTATATTTTCGATACCGTATTTATCGAGATTATCTTGTTTATATTGTGCTAACAGATTTAAAATATAATCACGATTCATAGTCATTCCTGTATATTTTTTACATGATTTCAAATTATAACATATAACCCAAATAATTTCATAATATTATCCACATCCCTAAACTCATCTTTTTTGAATCTAAAAGCACTAAATCAAGCTATGAAATCACATTTTATAGATTTTTCTATGCAACTATTAAGTCAAAGAATTATATACTCATAGAAAAAGATTAGGGTAGCTGTTGTGAAAAATATGGAATTAATTGATAGCGTTTGTACATATTGCGGTGTGGGGTGCGATATTGTAGGGCATGTTAAAGATGATAAAATCCATAAGATATCGGCCCGCAGGGAGGGTGCGGTCTCACAGGGTAAGCTGTGTATAAAAGGGAGTTATGGGTTTGATTTTTTAGACTCACCCCGCAGATTAAGAACTCCGAGAATCCGTAAATCTTTTTTAGATAAAAATCCGCAGATAAAAGCTAAACACATAGACAAGATGATAAGTTTGGATGATATCTGGTATGAGAGTGATATTGATACCGCTACAACTATTGCGGCTGAAAAATTAAAACAGATTCAACAAGAGTATGGAAGAAAAAGTATCTGCTGCATAGGCGGCGCAAGGTCATCTTGTGAGAGCGGATACCTGTTTCAAAAATTTACTCGTCATACTTTAGGCAGCCCGCATGTGGACAACTGTGCCAGAGTTTGTCATTCGCCTAGCCTTAAAGGCATGAAAACAACTATCGGAGAGGGTGCTGCTACAAATCATTATGATGATATATATAAGTGTGAATTTATAGTAGTCATAGGTTCAAATACAACACAAGCTCACCCCATAGTAGCAAACCGCATGATAGATATGGCGCGCAAACATAACAATCTGGCGGTTATTGATGTACGCGAAATCCCACTTCATAAATACGCAAAATATAAAGCTGTTGTCCCTTATGAGGCAAATCTGCTTATTTTGAATATGATGATTTTTACTATTATAGATGAAGGGTTGTTTGATGAAGAGTTTATAAAAAAGCGGACTAAGGATTTTTTACAGCTAAAAGAGAGTATTTTAAATGACCCTTACGCAAACCCGAAATATTTTCAGAAGCTGACAGGCTATGAATCTTTAGCGGTTATGATACCTATGATAGCCAGAGAATATGCGTCAAAAAACTCAATGATATTTTGGGGACTGGGCATCACGGAGCATATAGATGGTTCTTACGCTGTTATGGCACTTACAAATCTGGCACTTTTAACGGGCAATATCGGTAAAGAGGGAGCAGGGCTTATGCCTCTTCGCGGGCAAAATAATGTTCAAGGTGTTTGTGATATGGGGATGCTGCCATATTTTGACCCTGATTATCAACCTCCAAAAGAAGTTGGTTTAATGATGCCGCAGTTAGTTAACGGGATGCTTGAGGGAGAGATTAAGGCTGTGCTAAATATCGGTGAAGATTTAACGCATATCCACCCAAATCTAAACAAAGTACAAAAAGCAATAAAAGAGCTTGAATTTGTTTATGTTCAAGATCTTTTTGCAACCGATATAGCTCAGTATGCAGATGTTTTAATAGGCGTAAAATCAGCTTATGAAAAAACCGGTGTTTACGTCAATGCTATGCGTGGTCTTAGCCTGTCTAAACCGATAGTAAGCAGTGATCTTTTAGATGATTGGGAGATTTTGCAGATACTTGATAATAAGATGGGCGGAAATGCTTCATACGAGTCATCAGAAGATATATGGAACGAAGTGCGGGAAGTAGCGCATAATCGTTTTAGCGGCGCTAGTTATGCACTGTTAAAAGATAGTTATAAAGAGCCTGTGCAGTGGCCTGTACATAAATTTGGGACCAAAATACTGCATACAAAAGAGTTTAATACAGATGACGGACTAGGAGCGTTTGTTTATCATCAATATAAGCTAAGAAATATGATCAAAGAGATTGTAGAAGATAGATTAACCGGCTATTATCTGACAACGGGAAGAACTCTGGCGCATTATAATAATGCTGCTCAAACAACGCAGAGTCATAAACTAAACAAGCGTTATGCTGAAGATGTTTTGTTGGTTTGCCGCCATGATAAAGATGCTTTTTCAACAGATAGAGTTATTCTAAAAACAGCATTTGGAGAAACATCGCCATTAACTGTCAGGTTTACCGATAAGCTAAAACCAAAAACACTCTTTGTTACATTTCATCATGCAAGATCAAAAATCAATAATATCTTTGGAGATGAGAGTGATGAGCTTATCTTAACTGCCGCTTTTAAATCTGTAAAAGTAGATATTGTTTTGTGCCATGAGTAGGGCAAAAGGCGATATTGCCGAAGATATGGCATATGAACATCTGTTGTCTTTGGGTTTTGGAGTAGTAGATAGAAATTTTTATAGCAGATTTGGAGAGATAGATATTATCGCGTTAAAAGATAATATCTTGCATTTTATTGAGGTTAAAAGCGCTCTTGATTATGAATTGGCAATACAAAATATAACACCGCAGAAAATGACAAAGCTGTTAAAAACCGGTGATGTCTATCTTAAAAAAAATAGTATCACATTGCTATATGTGTATGATGCTGTGATTGTAA
>WFMO01000204.1 GCA_015489055.1 Helicobacteraceae bacterium
AAACTAAACTCTTCGCCTAAAAATTGCTTTTCCCACATATATGAGATAATATCAATGAACTCTTTATTGGTTACTAAAATCTGTTTCACATAGTCATCTAGCAGTTCATAAACAGTATCTTCATCAAGTCCTAATTCGCTCATAGCCTCATGTACATTATATTTATAATTGCAATCTAGCACATCAGATATCATCTCATTGGCACTTCTTATTAAAAAACAGCTCTTTTGCGCATATAACATATATCTAGTTGGTAAATTATCAATAGTGTTTAGAGTTGAAATGTTCATAATATCGTATCTGGTTGTATTTTTAAGATTATTAAAGATTTTTTTTAAAGAATTTTCAAGTTTTAGCGGATTACTTTTAGCTACATTATCAATATCTTTTTGTGTATATTGTGCCTTTGGAAGACCTAGCTCTAAATCAAAAGCATCATATATAAAAGAAGATATCAATTCATCTTCAATCGTGGTGTTGTTTAAGGCATTTTGGATATCTGGTTTTGTTATAATGATATGATGATTTTTTATTGCGTGTGCTTTTGCAGCTAAAAAGATATTTCTCACCATAACCCTTTAAAAAAACTTATTTATCTTATCATAAAATAGCTTATATGTGCTGTTTATTTGTAATGTTTTCGATAAAAACAGTTGCATAAGAAGCTTTTGGCAATATAAAATCAAGCTGCATTGAAAATGTAGCCGGTGTATATTTGCAGCTAAGCTCTCTTGGATATATCCATGCAGCTCTTCTTAAGCCTTTTGCATCTAAAAACTCATCATCATACAGCTCTTCAATCTCTCTTGCATCACCTCTTGCCCTAAACACATGTCTGCCTGCCAATAGTCCCGTAGGCGTAACACTTTTGGTTAAAAATTCCTTTAATAGCGGAGACTTTGGGGTAAACACCTTGCCGCGCCCGTCAGTCATTACATCACCGCTAAGAAGCTTAAAGTGATCCAAACCGTCATCTATGCTCATCTGGACCCTGTGGCTTAACCACTGGTTAAATTTGTAACTTTGATATACGCTTATAAGAAATTTACTTACTTTTTTGTCTTTTAGAAAAATATCACCATCTATCATCTGTTTAGCTTGTTTAATGCTGTCATCTGAAAATCTTTGATATCCAAAATAATTTGGAAAACCGGATTTTTGCAACTTACTTGCTATTTTATCAATTTTACCGGCCTTTATGCTATCTACATCTCTTAGTGTCACGGTAAATTTATTGGCAGATAAATCTCCAATACTAATTTTACTTTTACTTTTAAACGTCTCAATAATTTCTACTTGCTTATGATAAAATTTTTGTAACTGTCTTTCATATGATTGCGGCAAAGACAGATACTGCGTTGTTGTTGCGTATTTGTCTTTTAAGCCTGCGTATCCGATTTGAGATGTAGGGATGCTAAGATATGAGGCTATAATATCTATCAGCTCCCAGGTTGTAAGATTTACCTTTTTTACATGTAAGATTAAAAATGTACCCTTTTTTGCAAACTTTCTATCAAAGAGTTCATCCACTATAAAATCATTTCTGTTTTGTGAGAAGATAAAGTTTATACTCTCATGTTTTAGTAAAAATACTCTATTCATAGCTCTAAAAACTTTAACTCTTTTTTTGCCATCTGTATATCCTTTTGTATCTGTTTTTTTAGCTCATTTAATGAATCAAATTTTCTATTTTCACGCAAAAAATCTACAAAACTAATCGTAGCTTTATCGCTATGCTCAATATCGCAATCAAGAATATGCGTCTCAACCGCAAACGAGCCATCAGTGCTTGCTCTGTGACCTATAAAAGATACAGATGGATGAAAATGCTCCTCATTATTTATGCGCGTGAGTGTGACATACACTCCTTCTTTTGGCATACAGTACTCTTTTATATCAAGATTGATAGTAGGCACAAGCTGCTCTTTACCAATGCCCTGCCCTTGTATAACCTTGCCTTTAATTTCATAATTTCTACCTAAAAAAGCTGTAACACTCTTAATATCTGCGGTTGCTAATTTTTTACGAATGATATTTGAATGTACTGACTCTCCTGCTACTTTAACCTCATCAACGACAATCACATTTTTATAAAACAGATGTTTTAAATCATTGATATCATATTTTCTGTCTTTACCAAAATGAAAATCATATCCTACGACTATAGTTTTTAAATGTTTAAATTTCTTTTGAAGCAGATCTATAAAACTTTTGGCATCAAGATCTCTGATATCATTAAGTTTAAAAAAAACAATCGGATGATGTACGAAAAGTTCTCTATCTTTGCCTGGAGTCAAATCTGAAAAGCCTGAGTCTATAACAACAATACAACCGTTACAACCAAGCCTTTTAAAGAGTTCCTTGTGTCCTACATGCATACCGTCAAAGCCGCCTATTGCTATTGTGTCACATTTTTTTATAGTAGTAGCAGTATTCAACATTACCCTCCTTACCGGCTAGTTTTGATGCAGATTTATTTATAAGCGTCCAATTTTTCAGACTACATGCATCTTCAAAAACTATCATAGCTTTTTGTATGGCTTTTTCATCTTTTACAACACCTTTTTTATCTCTTTTTGCAAGCCGCCCTACCTCAAACTGCGGTTTAAATAACAATATAATATCATCATTTGCCAGACGGTCGATATCATCTAGTATCTTTAAAAGCGAGATAAATGAAACATCGCTTGTTACCAAATCAAATGTTTCATTTATATCAAATTTTCTTATATCTGTATTTTCATATATACTTACTCTGATATCATTTTGCAAAAGTGGATGCAGCTGCTTATCCCCAACATCTACGCAGTTTACATGTAAAGCACCGCCATCAAGCAAGACCTGAGTAAAGCCTCCGGTTGACGAACCGATATCTAAAGCATTTTTGTCTTTAACCGATAATGAAATCTCATCTAAAAAATTAGCAAGCTTCCAAGCTGCGCGACTGACATAATTTTTATTCTCTTTTACTTTTATATCTGCTAATTTACCATCAACTTTTAGCGAACATTTTAAAACAACAACTCCATCTACTGACACTAAAGCATTTTTTATAAGCTCCTGAGCTTTTGTCTTGCTGCAAGCTAAACCGTTTTGAACGATACAACTATCTAATCGTATCAAAATTTAATCTTTACATCCATATTTAAATATTGCATATTCATCGAAAAATGTCCTCTTTGTTTACTGTTATAGCTAAATGTATCTATATTATAATTTAGTCCTAGACTATATCGCGAAGAAAAAATATAGCTAGCTCCCAAGCCGTATAAAATAGCCGAACCGTTACTAGAAGACAGGTTGGTATAAGCTTGTCCCATCCCAAACTTTATATGTAAATCTATATGATTTTTATATACATAATAATGCGCGGCGGTATTGACGGTAATAGCTGCGTAACTAAAGGATGAGGATGTGCCGTTTATCTGTTTGGTATTAAAAGTTCCTGTTTTAAAGTACTCTATCTCGACGGCTAAATATCTGTTGATATATGCTCCCATACCAACATTATATGCGCCCACATTTGTGCTTTTTATCTGTTTATAATAGTTACTATCGCTGTAGTTTGATACGCCATAGCCCAAATCAATATACGGTCCTGTATTTGAACTTGCCCACAAAACACCACTTAACAGCATCAATAATATAATTATTTTTTTATTCATCCAACATCTCCCACATTTCTCGCTCTTTAAGTATAGTAACGCCAAGCGCTACGGCTTTATCGTATTTACTTCCCGCATCATCTGCGTATATTAGCATATCTGTTTTTTTTGACACTGAATTTGTAATCTTTGCGCCCAGCTGTTCTAGCATCAGTTTTATTTGATCGCGTGGTTTTGTCATGCTTCCAGTTAGTACGATTGTTTTATCTTTAAACGGATTATCTTTGATTTTATTTTGTTTTGGCTGCGTTGGACTTAATATATTTTGCAATTTTAAGATATGTTCTTTATTTATTTTTACAAACTCTTTGATAGATTCTGCCATCTCTTTACCTATGCCGTCTATTTCTATGAGCTGCTCTTTTGAAGCTTTGGTAAAGCCTAAACCAAAAGTATTGCACAAGCTCTTTGATGCAACCTCCCCGATATGCTCTATGCCTAAAGATTTAACAAACCTCCAACACTCACAATGTTTTGATTTTTGTATAGCATCTATGAGGTTTTGTGCTTTTTTCTCTTTAAAACCCTCTAATTTAAGCAGATCTTCAAGGCTTAAAACATAGATATCTTCTACGCTTTTTAACAATCCTGCATCAAAAAGAGTTTGTACTATCTTCTCGCCCATACCTTCAATATCCAAACACTGCTTTGAAGCAAAATATATAATCGAATTTACTACCCGTGCTTTACATGTAAGGTTTTGACATTTTATCAGCGCCCCTTCGTCTAAAAGCTCACTTGAACAAACAGGACAAATAGTTGGTCTTTGCACTATCTGCTGTGTACCGTCTCTATAAGCAGCTAAAACTTTTATAATTTTAGGTATAACATCTCCGCTTCTTAAGATGATTACTTTGTCATTTATTCGGATGTCTTTTCGTTTTATCTCATCAAAATTATGTAATGTGGCACGCTCGACTACCACTCCCTCAATCTCAGTCGGTTCAACAACAGCCACGGGTGTAATAACACCGCTGCGCCCTACTTGAAGCAAGATATCTTTAATCCTCGTTATCTTCTCAACAGCAGGAAACTTATACGCAACCGCCCATCTTGGATATTTAACAGTGTATCCCATGGCGTTTTGCTGCTTGATGCTGTCAACTTTTACAACCATACCGTCAAGCATCATATCGTAACCATCACGCTGCGCCTTCATTGTCTCATAAACCGTTTCTATCTCCGTGGCATTTCGACAAATCTCTCTGTATGGAGGCTCTTTAAAGCCAAGAGTATAGATAAATGTCATAAGCTCATACAAAGAATCAAAATCAAGTTCACCGGTACCCACGCCATACGGTAAAAAAACAAGATTTCGTTTAGCAGTTATAGATGAATCAAGTTGTCTCAGGCTGCCTGCTGCTGCGTTTCTGGGATTTGCAAATAAACTCTCGCTATTTTTTTCTCTTTGCAGATTTATCTTTTCAAATTCATCTTTAAAGATAACAACTTCACCTCGAATCTCTATAGGTTTTTTATGACTAATACTAAGAGGTATAGTTTTGATAGTTTTAGCATTTTGTGTTATATCCTCACCCTGCAAACCATCGCCTCTTGTAATAGCCTGTGATAACTTACCGTTTTCATAAAAAAGATTTAGGCTTGCACCGTCATATTTTGGCTCACAATAAAAGGTTATATCTGAAGCAAATTTATAAACTCTATCCATCCATTTTTGGAGTTCATCTTTACTAAAAACATCTTCTAAGCTCCACATACGACTTTTATGAAGTGCTTTTTCAAATCCGGAAGATATTGTATCGCCTACCCTTTGTGTAGGTGAATTGGGTAAAACCGATTGTGGATTTTTGCTTTCAAACTCCTCTATAAATCTATAAAGTTCATCATAAACCTCATCAGTTGTTATGGGATCATCTTTCACATAATAATAATATGCGTACTTATTTAATTTGCTAACTGCTTGTTCATACTCTTGATATGTCAATCTCTTCTCTCCTATAAATACACAAGTTTTGCGCCATAACCGCCCATATGTTGCGGCGCATCCTCAAACCTTACAATTTTTGGATGATGCTCTAGATACTCTTTGACAACAGCTGAGAGTATCCCCTCTCCTATGCCATGATAAACAATAACTTCATCCCAACCCTGCATTAAAGCATCTGAGATAAACTTATCTAATACCTCCAGGGCTTCTTCTACATGTAAACCGTGTAAATCGCATTTTAAAGCGCCTGATTTTTGTTCTATGTCTATTTTAATATCAATCTTTTGCTTTTTCTGTGCTGTTTTTCCTGATGGTTTTAAATCATAAATTTTAACTTTTAGCCTCATGCCGTCAATTAAGACAGTGGCATCATTTGCTTTAATAGCATCTATGACGCCCTTTTGGTTGTGATATTTTACAAAATCTCCCACTTTAAACTTAAACTGTGGTTTTTTTGGCACGATATTTTCTTTTGGGAGCGCTTTGTTGGCTTTATTCATAGCTCTGTGTTTTGATGGATTATCAATAGCCGTGACAGCTTTTTTAGCCTCATTTATCGCCTTGTCAAATTCTGCTCTTAATTTTTGCTTCTCATCTCTTAATTCATCAAAGAGTTTTATCTCAAGCTCTTTTAAATACTGCTGTTTTTTATCAACATCAATCATTTTTTCATCTAACTGCTTATGTTTTTGTCTGAGTTCTCTCTCAAGCGTAGAACCACGCTCTATGAGTTCATTTAATTTTTCATGATTTTGCCCATACACCTGTTTTGCTTGGCTTACGATATATCCCGCTATACCATACCTGCTAGCCGTTTCAAAAGCATAGCTTTTGCCAATGACGCCTTGCAAAAAGTCATAAGTAGGAACACGTCTTGCCTCATCATACAAAGCTGCTAAAAGCTCAACATCATCGCGGTCTGCCATAAGCGATGCCAGTCGTTTATGGTGTGTGGTGACAATAATTTTTTGCTGCTTTTTGATAAGCTCATCTAAAAGCACCTTAAAAAGCGCGGCAGC
>WFMO01000205.1 GCA_015489055.1 Helicobacteraceae bacterium
TATAAAAGAGGTTAAAATTCAACTTAATGTAAATTTCTAATCTTCCTTCAAAGTGGGTTGAGAGATAATTATATGATAAAATAGTGCTGTAATTAGCTAAATTATTAAATAAAAGGTATGTGTTATGAGTATAATGAGTGTGGTATCGCCATTTAACGGCAGTCATTTGGCTGATGTAAAATTATCTACGATAAGCGAGGTCGAGAGAGCTGTAGGTACGGCAAGAGAGTTGTTTGATAATAAAGACAGATGGCTTACTAAGTATCAGCGGATAGAAATTCTAGAAAATGTAGTCCAAATTATGTCATCAAAAGTTGAAGAACTGACTGTTTTAGCTGCAAAAGAGGGCGGTAAGCCATATATTGATTCTAAAGTAGAAGTAAATAGAGCGATCAACGGTGTAAAACTAGCCATAGAGCATCTAGGCTCTTTTGAAGGCAAAGAGATTGCCATGGGGCATACCCAAAGCTCCGCAGGACGTATGGCATTTACATTTAAAGAGCCTATCGGTGTTGTTTTGTCTATCTCTGCTTTTAATCATCCGTTAAATCTTATAGTCCATCAGAGTGTTCCAGCAATCGCGGTAGGCGCTCCTGTTATCATTAAACCGTCCGAGAAAACTCCTCTTAGTGCTATGAAATTTATCGAGATTTTGTATGAAGCGGGACTGCCAAAAGAGTGGTGTCAGTTAATTGTGTGTGATATACCGACAACGCAGCATCTAGCCGCAAGCAAAAAAATAGATTATCTATCATTTATCGGCTCAAGCACGGTAGGCTGGTTTTTAAGATCAAACGTGGCACCGGGAGTGCGAGTCGGGCTGGAGCATGGCGGCGTGGCTCCTGTTATAGTGGAGGCAGATGCCGATATAGATGATGTAATCCCTGCACTTACAAAGGGCGGTTTTTATCATGCGGGGCAAGTCTGCGTATCGGTTCAAAGAGTTTATGTTCACAATTTAATTTTAGATGAAGTATGTAAAAAACTAACAATATCCGCTAATGCATTAAAAGTTGGAGATCCGTTGGATAAGCAAACAGAAGTTGGGCCTTTAATTAGCAACAGTGAGCTTAAAAGGGTTGATGAGTGGGTACAAGAAGCTATTGCCGGTGGTGCAAAACTTCTTTGTGGCGGCAAGCCTATCTCAAAATCTTTATATAAGCCCACTATACTTTTAAATCCTCCAAAAGATGCCAAAGTAAGCGTAAAAGAGGTGTTTGGTCCTGTTGTTTGCGTGTATGGGTATGATAAAATAGATGAAGCGATAAAATGGGCAAATTCGCTAGAGGTGTCATTTTCGGCATCTATTTTTACAAAAAATATTGATACGGCGCTTTATGGGGTTAAAAGATTAAACGGAACTTCTGTTATGGTTAATGACCATACCGCCTTTAGAGTGGATTGGATGCCTTTTGGCGGCGCAAAACATTCAGGGCTGGGACTAGGGGGCATACCTTATTCGATGAACGAGATGAGTGTGGAGAAGTTAATGGTAATTAAATCAGCAGTACTTTAATCTGTGATATAATATCAATAAAGATTATAAGGTATATGTATGAGTCGTTTTGAGAAATATTGTACATCGTTTGTTCAGCTTGCCGGTAATAAAGATGGAGCTGTCAGCCCGAGCATTGTAGGCTCAGCATCATTTGGCTATGGTGATAGTCAAAACGCAGAGGGTATTTTTAGCGGCAGCGTGAAAAAGCCGGTATATGCCAGAATGGGTAATCCAACCTCAGCTAAACTGGAAAATCTGTTAGCAGCCATGGATGGAGGTATCGGAGCTATTGCTACAAGTTCAGGCATGTCGGCAATTACTCTGGCGGTTATGTCTATAGTCCAGGCTTTTGATGAAGTTATCAGTATAGGCGGGCTTTTTGGGGGTACATATTCATTTTTTAATGAAACACTTAGCAGATTTGGTGTTAAAACCTCTTTTTATGATGTCGATGAATTGCAAAATATCAAAAATGCCATAAATGATAAAACAAAACTTATTTTTTTAGAAAGTGTGGGAAACCCAAACATGAGGCTTCCTGATATTAAAGCTATAGCTAAAATTGCAAATGATGCCGGAGTTGCTTTGATGATTGACAATACGATCACTCCGCTTTGCGTTAAACCTTTTGAGTTAGGCGTAGATATCATAGTTTACTCTACGACTAAAATCATCAGCGGTAACGCCTCAGCTTTAGGCGGAGCGGTTGTTTATAGAGCTATTGGCAAGAATGATAAATTTAGCTCAAATAGATATAAAGAACTCCATCCGTTTATCAAAAAAGCCGATAAAATGGCACTTGTAGTAAATGCTAAAAAACGTGGGATGCGGGATTTTGGAATGAGTGCTAGTGCTTTTAACAGCTATCTGACGTTATTAGGTTCAGAGACACTGCCTCTTAGAATAGACAGGATAACTTCAACAGTTGAGCAGGTTGTAAAAGTCTTAGACGAAAACGGCTTACACGTAAACCATCCGTCACTTTCGTCTCATCCGCATCATCAAAGATATTTAAATGATTTTAAGGATGGATGCGGTACTCTTTTTACTATCGATATGAGAAATAAGCAAAAAGCGTTTGAATTTTTAAACAACACGACGCTTCCAGTTATCACTGCCAATATAGGTGACAGCAGAACGCTGGCACTGCATATGGCATCAACAATATATAGTGATTTTGATGATGAAACAAGAGCTTTTTTGGGTATAACAGACGGTTTGATACGGGTATCTGTTGGACTAGAAAA
>WFMO01000206.1 GCA_015489055.1 Helicobacteraceae bacterium
CACCCTTCTTTACATGTAAACATCCTTAGCACATCTGCAAACAAAAGAGTGAAATATCTGCAAACAACAGATAAACAACTCATCACAAATGAAAAAAATATGGCATCTCTTATGAACGGTTATGATCTCATCATCACAAGTGCTAGCACATCACTGCTTGAGACGATAGCTTTGAAAAAACCTTTCATTGCCATAAGATGCGCTTCAAATCAAACCAAAACAGTCGATATACTACTAAAACAAAACCTAAACAATGTTATAAAATATTTTTCGCACGGAGCACTCAAGAGAGCTTTGGCTTTTGTGCAAAACAATCCGGCAAAGATCAAGCATGTATGTCAAAAATACAGATTTTATAAAAATGGTGCGGCAAAATGGATTATAGATGAATATCAGTAAAATATCATTCCTATCAAATACAGTCACAAAGCCTTTTGAGCGTTTTTTAAATGGATTTGAAATATCTCACTATCCTCTAAATACCGTTATACAGCAACTCTTTACAAAACTAGATGATGAGCTGCTTGTTATTTTACTTGATATCGGTTTTTTTACCACGGACTACAATAAAAATTTTGAAATATTAAAAAACGCCCTGATTGTTTTTAGGCAAAACAATAATTCAAAAATTATAATAAATACGGTTTTTGATGAGTTTAATGATATTTATATGCCCTTAAAGTACAAACAAGAGGCAAAGCTAATCTCGCTAAATGAGCAGATAGCATCCTTAATGACAGAAATTAATGATTTGGCTGTTTTGGATTTTTACGGACTATGCAAAGAGTATGGAGCAGGCAACCTGATAGATAAAAAAAATAGATATCTTTTTCAAGTACCTTTTACCAAACAGGCTTTAAAACTAATCTCAGACCGGATAAAAGAGTTGATTTTATTGTTTAATCAGCCACGCATAAAAGTTATGGCGCTTGATGCCGATAATACTCTTTGGGGCGGGATAATAGGCGAAGACGGGCTGGACAATATCCAAATAGACAACAACTATCCGGGGATTGTGTATAAAGAGTTTCAGCGGTATTGTCTTGAGCTTAAACAAAGCGGCATTATTTTGATACTTCTTAGTAAAAATGATCCAAAAACGCTCGAAGAGGTCTTTAGGACAAAAGATATGCCTCTTAAACTGGAAGATTTTGCAGCTGTTGCTGTCAACTGGGAACCCAAAAGTGAAAATCTGATAAAAATTTTAAAAAAACTAAAGCTAAGTACAAGCGGTATAATTTTTTTAGATGACACAGACGCTGAAATCGCTCAGATGAGCCAAAGAGTAGGAGTTAAATGCTATAAGATGCATCCTGAAAATCCACTGCTTAATTTGCAGACATTAAAAGATATACCACACCTAAAAACATTACATGTAAGTGATGAGGACAGCAATAAAACCAAACTTTACCGCCAAGAAGAGGAGCGTCTAAATCTAAGCGAAATGCTGCAAAGCAAGGATGATTTTATAGCCTCTTTAAAGATTAATATAACCGTTACATGTAACAATGATACACATCTGCAAAGAATAGCGCAGCTTATAAACAAAACAAATCAGTTTAATCTTACTACAAAAAGATATGATTTAGCGCAAATAAAACAGATGATGCAAAATGATTTTGTATATGATTTTAAGGTGCAAGACAGATTTGGCGATATGGGTATTGTAGGAATTGTGATTATTAAAAATCATACCGTTGATACTTTTGTGATGAGTTGCAGGGTTTTAGGGCGTGAAATCGAACAGGCAATAATCAGCATCATAGCACAAAAACATAAAAAGCTCGAAGCCGTCTATTGTAAAAGTGCAAAAAATTCTTTGGTTGAAAAGTTTTATGATGAGAACCATTTTGTTTTATCCCATCAGCAAAACGGATGCAAATATTACAAATTAAACTCTTTGTTAAAAATCAATCCAAACATAAAGGTAACAGATGAATCTTAATGAGATTATCGTCAATTCAATCCAATCCGTTAATCAAGATTTAAAAATAGATGCATTACAAAATCCAACTGATGAGACACAGCTTTTTTCTTTGCTGGATTCTCTAGGCACGCTTGATCTTATCTTAGAGCTTGAATCGCGTCTGCAAGAGATTACCGGACGCTACATTGCAGTTGCAAATGAAGACAGCATGGATAAAGATGCCACGCCTTTTAAAAACATCAAAACACTGCGGATCTATCTGCAGCAAAGAATAGAAAATGAGTAAAGCGACATTTCAAGATATCGCCATAACCGCCATGGTGACAACAGTCGGTGAGAACATTATAAAACTTGAAGATGAAAAAGAGCGCTTTGGTTTTGATGATGATTCACTGGCAAGGATACAAAAAAGCATAGGACTAAAAACAAGATATATTGCAAGTTTGGGAGTATGTGCTAGTGATCTTTGTGTGCAAAGCGCAAACACCATCTTTGACAATACGGACATAAAAAAAGAAGATATCGGTGCACTTATATTTGTTACGCAAAGTCCTGATTATAAAGCGCCCTCCACCGCCATCGTTATGCAAGACAGGCTTGCTTTGCCTAATAGCTGTATGGCTTTTGATATCAATCTTGGATGCAGCGGCTTTATTTATGGACTCTTTACCGCCTTTAGTTACGTAAACAGCGGCATAAATAAGATTTTGCTTTGCGTTGGAGATGTTAATGATTATTTTGCGGGCGAAAAAGACAGGATTTTTACGCCGCTTATGGGCGATGCGGGAAGTGCGATCGTTATAGAAAAAACGCCCTCGCCCAAGAGCTTTTTTTCTCTTTACAGCAATGGAGGAGGATACAAACACCTCATCATCCCATCCGGTGGAGCAAGAAACAGGACAACGACTAAAAGCATCTTGCCAAAACAGCAAACTGATGGGGGAATCAGAAGCGATGAAAATATGTTTATGGATGGTAAAGAGGTATTTAATTTTGCCATTAAAACCGTTCCGCCTCTCATAAAAGAGATATTGCAAGATGCAGGTATTTTAGCTAAAAACATTGACTATTTTGTGCTTCATCAGGCAAATCCATATATCTTAAAAACAATCGCCTCAAGGTTAAAAGTAGCAAAAGAAAAAGTCCCTCTTGAGACAGGCAAAATATACGGCAACCAAAACTCAGCCTCCATACCCGGCACAATAAACGGTTTTTTATCTGATGCATTTCAAAATAAAAAACTAACTTTGTGCATTGCCGGTTTTGGCATAGGACTAAGCTGGGGAGCAGCGGTGCTGCAAACAGATAATATCTATGCGCCGCAAACGCAGCTTTACAAGAGAAGAGACCGAGTATAAGATGGATAAACTTATTAGTGGATTTAATTTTTATAAAAGTGTTCAAGGAAAACCGTATGAAAAAAATGAACCCGAAGTTCGGAATAAATTAAGTAAATTTAGAGAAGAATTAGGTAAGTTTACAGATAAAATTTTTATACAAGAAAATGGTTTACTGCCTGTATCAAATGGCAAAGGTATGTGGCAAAATAGTGGGCACTTCACAAAATATATGTGTAATAGATATAAAATAGAGGATAACGATTCGACTTTAGTAATTTACTTTAATGCATCTACAAATAAAAATGAAGGATTGTTTATATCCATAGGTTTGATCGATGATAAAATAAGTGAATTTGAAAAAAAACATAAAAATGAAATATATAATTTCTTAGAGCAAGAATGCAAACAAATAGAATGTATAGGTTTTGAAAGACGAGATGCAGGCTGGGGTGAAAGGGTATTTTTTATAGTTGATGAACAGAGCTACAATGATATTGATTATAAATGCTTAATTGATAAATTAAAAGATGTTTACATGCTCACCATTCATAAAATCTATCATAATAATGAAATATCTGAGGAAATAAATATAAGGAATAACAATAAACAAACTCAACCTCTAAACCAAATCCTTTACGGCCCCCCTGGTACGGGGAAAACTTACAATACCATCAATAAAGCTTTGGAAATACTTGATAGCGTTGTGCCAGAAGATAGACGAGAGGCAAAAGACAGATTTGAAGAGTATAAACAAGCGGGGCAAATCGAGTTTATAACCTTTCATCAAAGTTATGGGTATGAGGAGTTTGTTGAGGGGATAAAGGCAATCCCTCCAAAAGAAAAAGGCAATGAGAATGGTCTTGAAATGATTTATAAAGTAGTCAATGGTATTTTTAAAAAACTATCAAATACAGCAAAAGAAAATTATGAAAATAGTAAAAAAACATCTACACAATTAATTCAAGAAAAGTCCTTAAAACAAAAAATAGAACAATTTTTAAATG
>WFMO01000207.1 GCA_015489055.1 Helicobacteraceae bacterium
AAGTCATAATCTTCCGATAAACCCTCAAGTGCTTCTCGCAAGGTATGAGGCATCTGAGGGATGCCGCGCTGTGCTATTTCAGCTTGAGAGAGCTCAAAAAGATCTTCATTTAATGGACCAACCGGAACTGTTTTATCTTTGATACCGTCTAATCCTGCTAGCATCATAACAGCAAAAGCAAGATAAGGGCAAGCAGTTGAGTCCGGGAACCTCATCTCAATTCTTGTAGCTTTTTCACCTGCACCGTATGGAACACGACAAGCAGCAGATCTATTTTGTGAAGAATAAGTCAATATGCTTGGTGCTTCAAATCCTGGGATTAATCTTTTGTAAGAGTTTGTTGATGCATTTGTAAAAGCCGCAACTGCTGCGGAATGTTTAAATATTCCACCGACATAATTAACTGCCAAATCACTTAAGTTGCCATAATTACCCTCTGCATAAAAAAGATTTTTACCATCTTTCCATAAAGATTGATGGGTATGCATACCGTTTCCATTGTCGCCATAAAGTGGTTTTGGCATAAATGTAGCAGTTTTACCGTTTAGATGAGCTATCATTTTAACAACATACTTGTATTTTTGAACATTGTCAGCAGCACCGATAATATCTGAAAACACAATACCTATCTCACCTTGACCCTGCGCTACTTCATGATGACCTAAAATAACTTCTAAGCCAACTTGCTCTAGGACCTGCATCATTTCAGCGCGCAAATCAACCATAGAGTCAGTAGGTGCTACAGGGAAATAACCCCCTTTTGTGCCTGGTCGATGTCCGGTATTGTACATATCATCATACGAGGTATTTGAATTCCACTCACCCTCTTCTGTATCTACTTTGTAGCCTGCTTCATTAATCTTATCGACAAATTTTACATCATCAAAAATAAAAAATTCATTTTCAGGACCAAAATAAGCAGCATCTGCAATACCTATCTCTTCGGCATGTTTAAGTGCTTTTTTAGCAATCGAACGCGGGCATCTCTCATATAGTTCACCCTTATAAATATCGTAAACATCACAAAATATAATAATAGTAGGATCGGCGGTGAAAGGATCTAAAAATGCTGTAGGAACATCTGCTTTTAATAGCATATCAGATTGATTAATAGGCTGCCATGCTTCAATAGATGAACCGTCAAACGGAAAACCATTTTCAAGATTATCTTTGTTAACTGCACTGTAACGATATGACAAATGATGCCACATACCTTTAATATCAGTAAATCGCAAATCTACAAACTGTACTTCGTTATCATCACAGTATGTAAAAAACTCATTTACATTACTTACAAAATTTCCCATAAATTATCTCCTGATTTGAATTCTATTCATCATTTTAACAGATATTTCTTAATATAGCGAAAAACTATTGTTTAAATTTTACTCACTTTTCGTATTCATTTATCATTT
This sequence comes from Helicobacteraceae bacterium, assembly GCA_015489055.1. GTDB lineage: Bacteria > Campylobacterota > Campylobacteria > Campylobacterales > Sulfurimonadaceae > Hydrocurvibacter. The sequence continues at coordinate 1,416 of WFMO01000207.1, forward strand.
GCATAGTTTTTAACACGCTATCTGGGTTTAGACTGATAGAATCAATATTTAATTCAACTAGAAATTTTGCCATCTCCGGATAATCTGATGGCGCCTGGCCACATATACCGCTGTGTCTGCCGTTTCTCTTAGCGCCATTTACAGCCATCTCAATCATCTTTTTAACTCCGTTATCTCGTTCATCATAATCAAACGCCACAATATCACTATCTCTGTCAACACCAAGAGTTAATTGTGTTAAATCATTGCTTCCTATACTAAAGCCGTCAAAAAGCTTGCTGAATTCATCAATTAAAATAACGTTATTTGGAATTTCACACATGACATAAACTTCAAGAGCATTTTCTCCACGTTTTAGACCATATTTCTCCATCGTTTTAAGTACCAATTCGCCCTCTTGCACTCTTCTGCAAAATGGGATCATTAAAATTACATTGGTAAATCCCATCTCATCTCTTACTCTTTTCATAGCAGCGCACTCTAGTGCGAAACCCTCTTCATAGCTAGGATGAGCATAACGCGCCGCACCTCTAAAGCCTATCATAGGATTTGCTTCAACAGGCTCAAAAAATTTACCACCAACTAGTGAAGCGTATTCATTTGTTTTAAAGTCGCTCATTCTAACGACACACGGATTTGGATAAACGCTAGCGGCAATAGTAGCTATGCCCTCAGAGAGTGTTTTAACAAAAAAATCTGTCATAGAATCATATCCCGCGCTGATAAGCTTTAACTCATCCTTTGTTTTATCATCAACTCTTTGGGGATGAATAAGTGCCATTGGGTGCGCTTTAATATACTCATTAATTATAAACTCCATTCTAGCTAGTCCAATGCCGTCAACTGGCATAGAAGCCAAAGAAAATGCCAGATCCGGATTACCCAGATTCATCATAATCTCAGTTTTTGGTTTTTTAATTGAACTCAGATCTGTTTTAATAATCTCAAAATCCAGTTTTCCTTTATAAACAAAGCCGTTTTCACCCTCAGCACAGCTTACCGTAACCTCATCACCATTATTTAATATCTCTGTTGCATTATGTGCGCCGACAACAGCAGGAATCCCAAGTTCTCTGCTGATAATTGCCGCATGGCAGGTTCTACCGCCTTTATTGGTCACGATGCCTGAAGCTATCTTCATAATAGGCTCCCAATCAGGCGTAGTCGTATCTGCTACAAGAATTTCACCCTCTTTAAAATCTTTTAAGTAGGTGACATTTGGTATAATGTGTACTTTTGCACTTCCTATTTTAGTACCGACTGCTTTACCTGTTGCTACAACATCTCCTCTTTGTTTTAACTTATAATGTTCAAGAATATTGCCATGTTTTTGCGATACAACCGTCTCAGGGCGAGCTTGCACCATGTAAAGTTGTCCGTCAATACCATCTTTTGCCCACTCCATATCCATTGGCTTGTTGTGATGAATCAAGGTTGAATAATGATCTTCAACTTTAATAGCATAATTAGCTAATGTCATTACATCTTCATCGCTTATGCAAAAACTATTTTGCTCCTCTTTTGTAGTAGAAATATTTCTTGTATATTCAACGGAAATATTATCTAAGTTGATATTGTCTGAAAATATCATTTTTTTCTGTTTTGCTCCTAATGATCTTTTTAAAACATTGCGAAAACCTTTTTTATAAGTTGGCTTATGAACATAAAAACTATCAGGATCAACACTGCCTTGAACGACATTTTCACCAAGACCTAAAGAAGCATTGATAAATACGACATCGTTAAATCCTGTTTCAGTATCAAGACTAAACATAACACCGCTTGAGCCTATATCGCTCCTTACCATTTTCATGACAACCACGGAAAGATATACTTTTAAATAATCAAAGTTATTATCAAATTTATAGTGTATGCTTCTGTCTGTAAAATTTGACGCCAGACATCTTTTATATGCATCAAGCAAGGCATCTTCACCTTGAATATTAAGATAAGTATCATTTTGTCCGGCAAAAGAAGCCTCAGGAGAATCTTCTGCCGTTGCCGATGATCTAACCGCCATTCTTACATCATCGCCATATTCCTCTTGTAGTTTTTTGTACCCCTGCAATATTTTTTGTTGCAACTTATGGGGAACTTGTGCATTTTGTATCAAATCTCTACATTTTTTTGCAATTTTTTGCAACGACTGCATACTTTTAATATCTAACTGCTCATATAAAAGTTCTCGTAACGGCTCCCACAACCTATTTTCTTTTAGATAATACACGTATGCTTCAGAAGTCACCGCAAAACCGTTAGGAACCTTCACATCTAAAGCAGTTAAATGTTGATACATTTCACCTAAGTTTGCATTTTTACCGCCTACTTGTGCGACATCTTTAGTTCCTACTTCACTAAACCACTTTATAAAAACACTTTCCATATCAGTCTCCTCTTAATTCTTCTTTAAATATTATACCATTAGTTCATTTACCAATACGGTTTAATAATAAACAAAATAATCAAAACTTACAACACCTTTAATAAAACACAAATGAGTTATCTGCTAAAATTAGCAAATTTTTAAGCAACCATCGGAGAGCAACAATATGGAAAAGGCAAAATATATATGGATGAACGGCAAGTTTGTTGATTGGGACAACGCGCAAGTTCATGTGCTAACACACACTATTCACTACGGTAACGGTATCATAGAAGGCACAAAAGCATATAAGACTGATAAAGGGTATGCTATTTTTAGATTACAAGACCACACAAAGCGTTTATTTGAATCTGCGAAGATGGTTCTAATAGATATCCCTTTTACGGCTAAAGAGTTAAATAACGCTCAAATAGAACTTATCCGTAAAAACAATTTTCAAGGAGATAATGTTTATATTCGCCCTTTTGCTTTTTTAGGATATGGCGTTATGGGAGTTTATCACAAAAATGCTCCCGTTGAGACAGCTATAGCAGCATGGGAATGGGGTGCGTATTTAGGTGAAGAGGGGATGCAAAAAGGGATTAAATTAAAAATTTCTTCAATTTCAAGACCTGCAAATACTTCAAATATGGGCAAGGCCAAAGCTACGGCAAATTATCTTAATTCGCAAATGGCAAAATATGAGGCTATTGATTGCGGATACGATGAAGCACTGTTGTTAGATGACCAGGGGTATGTTGCCGAAGCCACGGGTGCAGCTTTTTTTATCATCAAAGACGGTATCCTTATCACGCCGCCAAATGATAATTCTCTAGTATCTATAACACAAAAAACAGTTATAGAAATTGCTCATGATTTAGGTATGACCGTCAAAAGGCAACGAATATCAAGAGAGGACGTATATATTGCAGATGAAGCATTTTTAACAGGTACGGCAGCTGAAGTTACACCAGTTAGAGAGATTGACGCTCGCACTATAGGAAAAGGCGCTAGAGGGTCTCTGACTAAGCAGATACAAGACACATATTTTGATATAGTTTTTGGCAGAAATAAAAAATATGAGCATTATCTAACATATATTAACTAACCTATACTATATACTTTTAGAAATATAAGATACCTCTAATGAGCAAAGCTCATTATTATGGTATTTAACATTAGCAAGCAACACAAGGATATAAATAATGGCAGCAGACATGAATGACTATTTCAACAAGAAAAAAAGTCAAGGTGATAATTCAAACAATTCAAACATACCAAATATTAATTTTAACCCTTCGGGAGCTAAAATGATTATACTCTATATTGCCCTTGGCATACTCATATTATTGATGCTTGCAAAACCGTTTGTAATCATCAATGAAGGCGAGAGAGGAATTTTATCTACAAACGGTAAATATCAACAGCAAGCAATGCTGCCGGGACTGCATTTTATACTTCCTGTTATTCAAAAGGTCTATATGGTTGACACTAGAGTGCAAGTTATCAACTATGCAAGCGGTATCGAAAGAGATACAGGCTCAGGGATAAAAAATAAACCGGCTATAAATGTTCTAGATAGAAGGGGCTTGCCGGTTTCCATTGAGCTGACCGTCCAATATAGATTAAACGCACAATATGCAGCACAAACAATAGCAAATTGGGGTTTTAGCTGGGAAGAAAAAATAATAAACCCTGTAGTTAGAGATGTTGTCAGAAATGTTATTGGCAAGTATGATGCCGAATCGCTTCCAAATAAAAGAAATGTGATTGCAACGCAAATTGAAACCGGCATCAGAGACAGCCTCAAAGGGCTTAAAAATTCACCTGCAATTTTACAGTCTGTTCAGCTTCGTGAAATTTTATTGCCAAAAAAAGTAAAAAATCAAATAGAAAGAGTACAAATAGCCAAACAAGAAGTTCAACGTGCAGAACAAGAGGTAGCGCGCGCAAAACAAGAAGCTCTAAAACGTGCCGCACAAGCACAGGGTTTGGCAAACGCTATGAAAATCCAAGCTCTTGGAAGGGCTCAAGCCATAACCATTGAATCAAAAGCAAATGCACAGGCCAATATGATTATCGCTAAATCTTTAACAGCTAAGCTTCTACAATTGAAGCAGCTAAGTGTTCAAGGTAAATTTAATGAAGCTTTAAAAGCTGATAAAAATGCTAAAATATTTTTAACTCCAGGCGGTTCAACTCCAAATATTTGGGTTAATATGCAAGATAAACAGCAAAAAGCCGTAACAACACATTAGGAAAATTTATGCAAGATATTATAAAACAGATTGATTGGGAAAAGATAGACCTTCTCCCGGTCATCATTCAAGATATCTCAAGACTTGAGGTGTTAATGATGGCATACATGGATCAAGAAGCACTGCGCCTCTCTTTACAGACAAAAATCGCCCATTATTTTTCAAGATCAAAACAGCGCATATGGAAAAAGGGGGAAAGTAGCGGCAACATTCAACACATCAAATCTTTTTATCTCGACTGCGATAACGATACACTTTTGATTAAGGTTGAACAAGTTGGGGTTGCATGTCATACAGGCAGAAAATCATGTTTTTTTAAAGAGCTTGAAACGGGCAATATTATAGCTCCGGTGCAATCAGATACATCTTCTTCTTACGGCGTTATCGATACGCTATATCATACGATCCAAGAGAGAAAAAATGCAGATCCGGCACTTTCTTGGACTGCACAGTTGCTGAGCAAAGGCGATAACACCATTTTAAAGAAAGTGGTTGAAGAAGCCGGTGAATTTTGTTTTGCTGTTAAAGATGATGATGAGAAAGAGATTATCTACGAAGCAAGCGATTTAACATATCATGTGCTAGTCGCACTAGCTAGTAAAAATATATCACCTGATAGAATCAAACAAGAGCTTAAACGCAGATTTGACATTAGCGGCATACAAGAGAAAAAGTCCAGGTAAAATCATGAAAGCGCTTATTTCATTTTTTATACATAACCTAAATATGTATGATATTATCCTTTTTTCAGCTGTATTGATAGTTTTTCTTTTAATGCTTGTGCTTGCTGTCTTAGCAAGCCATAAAACAGTTATAGCTGCCTTGTTGCTTATAGCGTCCATAGCATTTGTCCTAATAGCACCGGTTTACGGATATATCAAAATAAATCAAAGAGTATATAGCCATACATGTAAAATAACACAATCAAAAAAGTTTATTTTCTCGCCTGCTCTTCTTGTTAGAGGATACATCAAAAACACTTCAACCCATAGCTTTGGGCAATGTAAACTGATATTAGCAATTAGCAAGAAATCTAAATATAAATATATAAACCGTTTCTTAACATTCAAGCCGTTTTATACGATGATTTTAAAAAAATCTAACATAGCACCCAATACTACGCAAAAATTTCAGACCATAATTCAACCATTTACATACAAGAGTGGATACACACTCTCATTAAGAGCAATGTGCCATTAATATTTTAAACCAATCTCTTTAAGAGCTTGATTGATTGCTTTGATCTGTTTATTTTTATCTTTACACCATGATGGAGCTATTAAAGAATTATCATCGATACCTGCGGTTACTCTTTGTACACTAACATTGCTAGGTTTTAATAATAAAGCTTTTTTTAATGTTTGGATATATTCTTGCTCTGTAATTGGAATAAAATCTCCTCGCATATATTCATTTGCCAATGCAGTTTTAGCTACTACATACAAAGGGTGATACTTCACAGAATCTATCCCCCAGGAATAGGCCATTTTAGCAGTCTCTAGCATCATGTCTTCATCTTCATCCGGTAACCCAAAGATAAGATGACCGCAAACATTTAAACCAGCTTTTTTTGATTTTAAAATCCATTTCTTTACATTGGCACTATCATGACCACGGTTAATACGTTTTAATGTTTCATCATAAACAGACTGGATGCCAAACTCTATCCATATCTCATGCTTCTTTGCTAGTTTAGATAAATATTCCAATGTCTGTTCAGAAATACTGTCGCTTCTTGTACCGATACTAAGTCCTATTACGTCATCAAATGACAACGCTTTATCGTATAGGGCTTTTAATGTTTCAAATGGAGCATACGTATTTGTAAAGGATTGAAAATATACCAAAAATTTTTGAGCACCGAAAGACTCTTTTTGTCGTTTACTAAGAGATTTAAACTGCATCTGTAGCTGAAGAAGCTGTTTATCTAAAAACGGATTTGCCTTGGATGTTAAATTAAGGTGAAACCCTTTTAGAGGTAAAACACTATCTAAGCTTGGACTAAAAGAATCGTTTTCACAAAATGTACATCCGCCTCTTGCTACCGTGCCATCAATATTTGGGCATGTAAAACCCGATATCGAAACGGCTGTTTTATATACTTTGGCATGAAATTTTTCAGACAAATAATTGCCAAAAGTATAAACTTGTTGTAATGCCATCTGCTAGACTATATACTTACCGGTAAAACATGCGGTACAATATCTATCATCATCTGCACCCACGCTAGCTAGTAGTGCCTCTTCGCTTAGATATGCCAAAGAGTCTGCTTCTATAAATGAACAGATATCATCAACTGACATATTAGCAGCGATTAACTTATCTTTTTGGGGCGTATCAACACCATAAAAACATGGATCAGTTGTCGGAGGCGAAGATATTCGCATATGCACCTCTTTAGCGCCAGCTTCTTTTAGCATTTTAACTATTCTTCTTGATGTTGTTCCGCGAACTATTGAATCATCTACGACTATGATAGATTTACCGCTGATAGTCTCAGTCATAGGCGAGAGCTTCATCTTAACTTTTAAATCTCTCATCTCTTGCGTTGGCTCTATAAACGTACGGCCGATATAGTGGTTACGCATAATACCCATCTCATACGCAATACCGCTTTGTTGAGCATATCCAATGGCTGCCGGTACACCGCCATCGGGAACAGGAATAACCATATCAGCTGCAACAGGCTTTATTTTTGATAACTCGGCACCCATATTTTTACGCATCTGATAAACACTCTTACCAAAAATATGAGAATCAGGACGTGCAAAATAAACATATTCAAAAATACAGTGTTTAGGAGATGGTTCAAAAATCTTAATGCTTTTAGGCGCTTTATCCTTTTCAAAAATCAGCAACTCACCCGGTTCTACATCGCGTATAAACTTTGCACCTATCAAATCAAATGCGCAAGTCTCACTAGCGACAACATAACCGCCGTTACTTATCCGACCTAAACTAAGAGGGCGAAACCCGAAACGGTCACGAACGGCAAACATCTTTGTTCTGCTTAAAAACACAAGAGAAAATGCACCTTCGACTTTTTTTACGCCATCTATAATCCTATCTACTAAATGATCTTGATTGCTTTTGGCAATCAAATGAATGAGATTTTCAGTATCCATAAATGTTTGAAAAATAGCACCCTTTTTGATAAGAGAGCGTCTGATCTCTTTTGCATTGGTAAAGTTACCATTATGCGCAATTGCCATTTCTCCTAAATCGTACCTGGCAAAAACAGGCTGCGCATCTAAAATAGAATCATTGCCGGCAGTTGAATATCTTGTATGTCCGATGGCATTATTACCACTTAAAGCCGCGAGCTTGTCTTCATTAAAAACATGCGTCACTAAACCTTTATCTTTAATGGTGTGTACGGTTTTTCCATCAGCAGATGAGATACCCGCCGCTTCTTGACCACGATGCTGGAGTGCATGTAGAGAAAAGTATGCTAAACGTGATGCTTCTTTGTGTCCAAAAATACCGACAACGGCACATTTTTCATTCAAATTTTTACGCAAATAAAATCCTTACTATATAGCTTTATTTAATTCAAGACAATCAGAAATCGTGTATAGACCCAAAGGCTTACCAAAAAGCCACTTAGCTGCTCGAAGTGCGCCTTTTGAAAATGTGTGCCGGCTTGTAGCGGTATGATTTAACTCAACAAATTCACCGTCATTATAAAATCCTACCGTGTGACGACCCACTATATCGCCGCCACGAAGAGCCATAACAGCGATTTCATCTTTTGTGCGCTCTCCGATATTGCCGTTACGGCCACTGATTCTAACTGTATCAATATCTAAATTTCTGCTTTTAGCCGCTGTTTGCGCTAAAGTTAGTGCAGTTCCGCTAGGTGCATCTTTTTTATGCCTGTGATGCTGCTCTACAATTTCTATATCAAATTCGTCTAAAACTTTTGAGCTCATAGCCACCAATTTATTAAGTAATGCTACACCTAAAGACATATTTGTAGCATATAAAATCGGCATAGACTGACTTGCCGTCTTTAATAAATTTAATTGATGAGCACTAAGCCCGGTTGTACCGATAACAAGAGCTTTTGGTTGTTTGATTGCACTATTTAAGAGCTGTTCACAAGCCTCGGGTAATGAAAAATCTATCACTAAATCGCAACTTTTTAAAAAAATATCCAAATCATTTGTAACTAACGTGGAAGGATCTATTGAAAAATCTAATGTATTTCTAACAAAAACACTCGCTAGTGACATATTTTCTTCTAATTTTAGATCCTCTATAAGCAATCGTCCTACTCTGCCGCTTGCCCCAAATACACCAACTTTAATCATCAAAATTCCCTTTATCCATATAATTTATGATCAACATAAGAGATCGCCTCAAGCGCAGCAACTGCCCCGTCACCCGCAGCGCATACAACTTGTTTTGGTGCAGCTAGCCTAATGTCTCCTACTGCGTACAAACCATCTACTGAGGTGTGCATGGATATATTTACTACTACTTCTCCGTGCTCATTTACATCACATAACCAAGTGCCGTCTTCTTGTTTTAAAACACTGTTGTTGACATTGTTGCCTACAAACACGAAAACACCCGGTGCTTTTATATCCCGTTTGTCTCCATTGGTATCTGTTATTTTGATGCCTGAAACACCCATCGCATCTCCATATACCTCTGTTGGAGTTGAGTTTAGAACAAGTTCGATATTATCGGTATTTTTTACTCTTTTTACGGTATTTGGTGCTGCTCGAAATTTATCCCGTCTGTGAACTAGATATACTTTTGTACATATTTTAGCAAGATATAAAGATTCTTCTAGCGCGGTATTGCCTCCGCCGATAACCACGACTTCTTTGTTTTTATAAAAAAAACCATCACATGTAGCGCAGTTACTGACACCTTTTCCTATATATTTGTCTTCACCCGTAAAGCCTGCCCGGCGGGGCGATGAGCCTGTTGCTACGATAACGCTTAAAGCTTCTTTTGTTGTACCGTCATCTTTGTGAATAACAAAAACTCCATTATCTTTTTTAGATACTCTGACAATCTCCGCCATGTCGTGAACAAGCCCAAACTTCTCGCACTGCTTAGGCCACGGCGCCATTAAATCCATCCCCGTAATCTCACCTATCACTCCGGGATAGTTTTCAACTTCACTGCTGAGCGTAATCTGACCACCCGGCATACCTTTTTCATACATAACGACTTTTTCCAAGCCGCCCCTTGTAGTATATAATCCAGCGGTAAGTCC
>WFMO01000208.1 GCA_015489055.1 Helicobacteraceae bacterium
ATCCTGGCTCTGTGCATACGCACTGCTTAAAAGTAAACTACTTGCTAGAATTATGCTTGTTAATAATTTCGACATCGATAACATCATCTTCCTTTGTATTTAGATTTGACTTGCACGATTTTACACTAAAATAATTAACCAGTATTGCTGTAAAAAGCGGAAATTGCAAAGCTATGCCAACCATATCAGATAAAAAACCAGGCAAAATAAGCAAAATAGCGCCTATGATGCTAAATAGATTAAGTCGCTCAAACTCTTCCCAGTCTATACTGCTATATGATACAGCTCGTAAATTCTGGATAAATACATTTTTAAAGTTAAGCAAAATAGCAAACCCCGCAACAGCCGAGGCTATAATCTCTAAAAATGTCCATATTGGACCTATAATAGATGCTATTTCAATAGTAACAAAAACTTCTAAAAAAAGATATACTAAAAAATAAACCATCTATATCTCTTGAAGTAGATAATCAAATATATCTTCTTTTTTAATATCCGTTTTTTGCAATGACTCACGCCTTAAGAGCTGAACGCAACCATTTTGCAACTCTTTACCTATTATAACCGTATATGGAAATCCTATAAGCTCCGCATTCTTCATTTTATAGCCAAACCTCTCTTTTGTATCATCTAGTAAAACGTTGATACCATTTTTTTGGCAAAATTTATACAACTCTTCTGCAAAATCCAACTGTTCTTGCTTTTTAATATTCGATACCATTATATTGACAACAAAAGGAGCACTTTGTTTAGTCCAAATCATGCCTTTTTCATCATGATGCTGTTCAATAATAGCAGCAATCAATCGGCTCACGCCCATACCGTATGTGCCCATGATAAAAAATTCTGCCTGTCCGTTATTGTTTAAAAATTCTGCATTTAAAGCTTTAGAGTATGTTGTGCCTAGTTTAAAAATATGGCCTACCTCTATACCTTTTTTATATCCTAAAATACCACCGCATTTAGGGCATTTATCGCCCTCTTTTACCTCAACGATATCAGCATAAACATCAGTTTGAATAGCTGATATATCCATGCCCTTATAATGATAATCTACCTCATTAGCTCCACAGATCATATCTGTCTCACTCATCAAATCATTATCGACTATCATGCGTATTTTTAATTCCCCCATAGGACCCATAAACCCAGCAGGCAACTCTTTAGCCTTAAGTTCATCTTCATCTACATCAACAATACCCAATCCACCAACAGCATTAAGCGCTTTAGTTTCTTGCAGACTGTCATCCCCTCTTAGAAAAAATAAAACAATCTCCTCATTATCATCAAAAATAATCTTTTTTGCAACCGTTTTAACAATGCGGTCTGGAGTGGTTTTAAAATAGGTACTTAATTCATCTATTGTTTTAATGTTTGGCGTATGAACTTTTTGCAACTTTATAGATGACTGGCCTTTGTCAGTTAAACCTTTAGCTCTTGTGGCAGCTTCTATATTTGCCCCGTACTCACAACTATTGCATACCACTAAAGTATCTTCTCCGCTGTTAGCTAAAACCATCAACTCTTTAGAGCCGCTTCCGCCTATCGCTCCGCTGTCCGCTTCGACAACGCGGTATGATAATTCAAGCCTGTCTAAAATTTTTTTATATGATGCTTCAACAGCGTCAAATTCACGGTCCAAATCTTCATAGCTCTGATGAAAACTGTAACCATCTTGCATAATAAATTCACGACTCCTCATAAGACCAAAACGCGGTCTGGCTTCATCTCTGAATTTTGTTTTTATCTGATACAAATGCAAAGGAAGTTGTTTATAGCTTGTCACCTTATTGCGTATAAGATTAACCATCATCTCTTCATGCGTCGGACCAAGGACGAAAAGATTATCTTTTCTGTCTTTAAAACGTAAAAGCTCTTTCCCAAACTTCTCAATCCTACCACTCTCTCCCCAAAGTTCTGCAGGAGTTACAAAACTAAGCTCAACCTCTTGAGCGCCTATATGCCCAAGCTCTTCTTTAATAATAGTTTCTATATTATTTAATACCATCTTGCCTAGCGGTAAAAGATTATACAATCCGCTAGCAACTTGTGCTATAAAACCGCCACGTATCAACAATGCATGGCTAGCAAGCACTGCATCTGATGGAGCCTCTTTACTTGTGGGTGCATATAAATTTGACATTTTCATCATTAACCTTTTAACATATGTTCACATTTATACTCATTTAAAAGTATCGCATCATCTTCATTTAGTAGATATTTCATAGACTCAATAATAGTATCAGCATCGCTTTGGTAAGAAATGTCTCGAAGCCTACATGTAAAGTTGTGCAAAAATCTTTTTAACACTTGCCTGTTCATCTTCAAAAGTTCTTCTCGGTACTCTTTTGGAATATATTTTTTATCTATAACGCGTGATGTTTCTGCTGCTGCTGCATACTCAGCTTTTAGGTAAAGATGTTTAATGATAGGCTCTATAGATAATGTCTTCAGCCATTCATAAAATTCCATAGTCTTGCGACCGATTATCCTGTAAGATACTTGTGCTTCATCCTCACGTTTATGAATATTATCATCTACAATAGATTTCAAATCATCAATATGAAATAGTCGTATATTTTTCAATTTTTGACAATTTATATCTCTTGGAACAGCCATGTCAAACCAAAAACGCTCATATGGGCACTCTTTGATATCTTTATCGGTAATTAACGCATCAGGAGATGATGTAGCAGTGAATATAATCTCAAAATCATTAAATACGGATAAAAAATGCTTAAACTCTATAACCTCTACCTCATATCTAGATGCCAACTTTTTTGCATGCTCATAAGTTCTGTTTGTGAGATAAACCTTCACATTATGCGCCACTAGATGCTTAATGGTAATCTCGGACATCTCTCCCACCCCAACAACTAAAGCTTTTTTGCCATATAATTTGGGTAATGCATTTTGCAAAGTTGTAACAGCCACGCTGGCAATAGATACAGGTCTAACGGATATATTAGTACCGTTTCGTACCTCGGCGGCACATTTAAAAGCAAAGTGCATAGCACGTGATAGTTTTTGCCCGCACATCCCATAATCAAAAGATGTTCTAAATGCATCTTTGAGCTGACCTGTAATTTGTGTCTCACCCACAATCAAAGAATCTAAAGAGGAAGCAACACTAAAGAGATGATGAATAGCTCCTTGATCATCAAATATATCGGCTCTGCCTTCTAGTTCTTCAATAGCTATATTGGTTCTTTTATTTATAAGCATAAAGATATGCTGAGTTGCAGGCATAACGCTACTGCAACTAACAAAAATTTCCATACGATTACATGTAGATATCAAAATACTTTCATTAACACTTGATGAGCTATTTAATTTCTCAAGACAGTCTAATTGTTCTTCTTGTGAAAACGATAATTTCTCCCTTATATCAATAGCCGAATTTTTATAACTAAAACTAATAATTAAATAATGCATCAATAGCTTCTTTGTATCATTTTATCTAAAATGTTGATTAGTTCCATATTGTCAAAAACTGCTTCGCCGGCTTCTTTGGTCAGACGCTTTGCCAACTCAAACGACTTATCAATGGCATGATGTTTTTTCATAGCATTTAAAATCCACAGCGATTCATCAGAGCTTAACTCTTTTGCATGTAATGATTTTAAGCGCTCCTTTCCTTTATCGTCCAAAGATTTATACAAATATATATAAGGTAAAGTACACTTACCCTCTTTAAAATCGCTCATAACCGGCTTACCCAATGTTTTTTCATCAGATGTAATATCTAAAATATCATCAATAATCTGAAAAGAAAGTCCAAGATTTTTTCCATATAATCCGTAAGTATCTTTATCTTTACCAATTAGCAAAGCAGCTGAAGCAGTTGATGCTTCAATAAGCGAGGCTGTTTTAAGATAGAGCATCTCAAGATATTTTTGCTCGTTATCGTTAAAAGATTTTGCAAGTTCTACATCCATCATCTCACCAACAGATAATAAAACAACGGCTGATGACAATGTATAAGCAATCTCATGTGAAAAAAATGTCAGCGAAGAAAAAGCTTTAGCATACAATATATCCCCTAACATGATTGCCTTTTTACTTCCATCGGTTGCATTTACACAACTCCTGCCCCGTCTAACAGTTGCTTCATCTATAACATCATCGTGCAACAGGCTGGCAGAATGTATCATTTCGACAATTGCGCCAAGCAAGGGTGCGCGCGGATTATCTTTGGCAATAGTTAATATAAGTTTAGCACGCAGACGTTTACCGCCCATCAAGACGGGTAGATGATGGTTTATTTCTTCATAATTAATCTCTTTGACTAATTTGTTTATCTCTTTATCAACTTGTTCGATCATATCGCTTTTGCTTCCTTATTTTACAAACTTCAATCTAACCATATCGGTTTTATCAAACAGATAAAAGAAAAATATAGCCTTATGCGTCATCTCATTAAACTTTTTAAACTGTAAAATTATATATGGTAAAACATTATAGCCCACAGCTACACTACGCAAATCTAATTTTATACTATTTTGATTATAATCATCATCTCTTAAAAGATACTGATTGCTATTTTTGCGATATGTTACAAACAAAACTATCCTATGACCTTTAAAAAGTGTCCATCTAAATCTTAACAAATGTTTAAAAGAGGCATATTTTACAACAATTTCCTGAGTCTGATTCTTTTTTAACTCAAATTTATATTTCAATTTATACATCTGGGCATCTAAACGACCTCCAAGCAATATCAACATAATAAAAATTGATAAAAAAGAATACATGTATTATTCGTTTTGGGTTAAAACGTTGCCCATAGATTCTATAAATAAACTCTTCATTTTAGTGTCAACATCATCTTGATTTTTAAACCGATACTCTAACAACTTTTTATCAAGAAGTTCAGGATCTTCTTGATGCATCAACTCCAAAATAGCTAATCTCTCGATTAACCGCTCAAGCTCAGATTCTACTAAACCACGGTTGGCATTAAAAACTATATCTAAAAACTTACTTCTAGGCGAACCCATAAAAATATCATCTTCATCCTCAAAGATATTATACATCATTAATCCATTTTTTTGATAATTATATCACGTAAACTCTTATAAAGATATATAAATAAAAAAGCATATCAATTTTACAAAACAGTCTGCAAAAATCTTTGTAATATAATCTGAGCTGAGATGGAATCTATCCTGCCATCTCGCTTTTGCTTTATCTTGCCTTTTAGCATCTCTTTTGCTTCAACAGATGTACCGCTTTCATCTTGCAAAATAACATCACCTTTAAAGCTTAACAGCGATACAAAATGATTCACCCGTCTTTGCATCTCCTCTTGCGCGTTTCCTCCCATTGGTATGCCTACAACCAAAATATCTGCCCCATACTTCTTAAGAATATTATCAACCTCCCCGGCAGCTTGATTTCTATTTTTTCTTTGTATAGCATCAAGAGGAATCACTAGGTCCTTAGATACGCAACACGCAACACCTATACGTTTTAAGCCAAGATCTATCGCTATATACTTCATCTATTTTCCAAGACAAAAACTACCAAACATCTTATCAAGCATCTCATCGTTTTCAAATGTCTTAGTGATTGAACTTATAGCATGGATAGCTTCAGTAATGCAAAATGAAAAGATTTCCAACTCTTGATCAAGTAAAGGCTGTTTGGCATCTGTAATTGCCTGCATTGCTTTTGATACAGCCTCAATCTGACGTAAAGAAACCAGCATAGTCTCATCTGAGAAATTATTTTTATCTAGTATCGCTTGTAGTTTATCCATCAGTTTTCTTGCATTTTCTTTAGAATTTTGTTTTATATAATCAAACTCGGATAATTTACTTAAATCAAAATTATTATCAAGGTCTATCTTATTCAAAATAGTGATTATCTCTTTTCTTGTTTTATACTGCTTTAAGATACGCAGTATCTGTGCATCTTCATCATCAAAAGCTCTGGAATTATCAAACAAGGCAATAACAATATCACTCTTATCTATCGCCTCAATGGAGCGTTGTATGCCGATGCGCTCTATTTCATCATCTGCTTTTCTAATACCTGCGGTATCTATGATACGAACAAGATGAGTACCGATTTTGACTGATTCTTCAATGGTATCACGGGTGGTTCCCGCTATCTCGCTGACAATCGCACGATTATAATTTAAAAGCATATTAAGAAGTGAGCTTTTACCCACATTTGGACGACCGACGATAGATACCTTAAAGCCCTGCATAAGACCTTCTCTTGATTTACTCGCCTGCAGAGTGTCGGCTAAACTTGCATGTAAAGTGTTGAGTTTAGATATCATCTGCTCTATCAAATCTTTTGGCAAATCCTCTTCCGCGTAATCTATGCTTACCTCAGAATATGCTAAAATATATAACAGTTCATCTCGTATATTATCAACATATCTCCCAAGTGAGCCTCTTAATTGTGCAGCTAAAATTTTTACGGCATCATCGCTTTTTGCTTCTATTAACGCCGCAATAGCCTCTGCTTTGCTTAGATCAATTTTATCATTTAAAAATGCGCGCTTACTAAATTCGCCAGGATTAGCTAAGCGAGCATCATAGCCCAACACGGTTTTTAAAACAAGCTGGGCTACTACAAAACCTCCATGGCACTGCACTTCGACAATATCTTCACCGGTAAAGCTGTGTGGTGCTTTAAAATATAAAAAAATAGCTTCATCTATAATGCTGTTATCAGCTGCATAAACAGGTAGTAAAGTAGCATATCTTGGAGCAAAAGTGTCTGCATGTGATAATCTTTTTGCAATACTTAAAGAGTTCGTGCCACTTATGCGGATAATAGACACAGAGCCTATTCCGTGCGCGGTGGCAACGGCACATATTGTTTCATTCATAACATATCAGTATTGACTATGATAGTCATTTATAATAATAAATTTTAGATTATCACGAGTAGTACGAACGGATATATATTTATCCGGATAGCTAAGACGCAACTGCTTTAATGCGATTTGAATCAACACACCGTCTAGTATTTTCGTCTGAGCATGCCCTTGCTTATCTATTGTGGCACAAACACCTGACAAATACCTTGAGACTGCATCCTCTTGATTGGTTAAAAATTCTGCTATTTCTAAGCGAAGTTGGAGCTGATATTTTGAATTTATCCAGTTAAATATCATATATGAGAGTGCTTTATACCTATATCCCTCTTTTCCTATAAGAAGTGCAGCATCTTCGCCGTTAAATTCTACCAGCAAAGTGTCTTCATTATACATTCTAACTTCAATTGGTTCAATATCAAAACAAATGTTAGAAAAAAGGCTATTAATTTCCTTTTTAATAATAACTGCTACCTGCTCATACCGTAGCCCATCATCAGGTTCATCATCTTGAGGCGTCAGATAAAGCTCACCCAAATCATCATCCATGTCATCATCTTGTCCACTGACAAAAGAGACAGGTAAGATAGTGTCCGTAAAATGCTTTTGGTGAATATCGGATGCTTTTGCTTTTATCGCTTTTTTAGATATCGGTCTTTTAATCTCTTCTTGCTCTGAGTTTTCTTGTTTTAGCTTGTTTTGCTTTGACAGATCTTGTTTTATTGGTTCTTGCTTGGGCTGCTGCTTTGATTCTTCTTGTCGTATCTGCTCTTGTTTAGGTTGCTGCTTTGATTCTTTTTGTCTTGCTGGCCCTTTTTTAGACGCTACAATAATTACCGGTTTTTTAAATAAACCAAAAATGCCTCGGCTTGGATATTGTATGACTTCTACAGTAACCTCGGTTAAAGAGCATTTAAAATGCGCGGCTGCTTCTTGATAGGCATCTTCTAGTGATTTTGCTTCAATTTTAATCATTTTAATTTCTCCACAGACTGCTCATCATCAGGTTGCTTAAGAGTTGCAAACTTTCTATTTACCATATATTGTTGAGCGATAGACGCAAGGTTATTTGTCAACCAGTAAAGCACTAATCCAGCAGGAAAAGTTATAAAGAAAAATGTAAAAATTACTGGTATATATTTAAATACTTTTGCTTGAAGAGGGTCTGTAAAATTATTTGGTGTAATATGTTGCTGAAAAAACATTGTAGCGCCCATCAAGATCGGCAAAATATAATAATGATCCATCTGTCCTAAGTTATGCACCCACAAAATCCAAGGAGCCCCCTGAAGCTCAGGCGTATTAAATATTAGTCTATACATAGCATAAAATATCGGTATCTGTAAAACCATAGGTAAACAACCTCCAAGAGGGTTTACTCCATGTTTTTTATACTCCTGCATTACGGCTGCATTAACTCTTTGAGCGTCTCCTTTATATTTCGCTTGTAATGCTTTTACCTTTGGAGCTACCAGTTTCATTTTTTGCATTGAAACCATCCCTTTGTATGTTAGCGGATACAATACAAGACGGACTAAAACAGTAAGAGCTACAATCGCCCATCCCCAGTTGCCAAAGATAGAATAAAGCCATGCAAGCACTAAAAATAAAGGACGTGCCGCAAAAGTAAACCATCCGTACTCTATAGTATTTACAAGAAGCGGATTCAAAGATTTTAGAGTTTCATAGTTTTTAGGACCTAGATATCCTTGTAATTGCATCTTTTTTGAACCACTTATATAAACTAGTGGATTATTTTTAAGTCCCGGCTCAACGGTAACAATTGCATTTTTATTGATATTATAAAAAATGTCACCAAAATATTGGTCAAATGCCGATACAAAATGAACATCGTGAAAAATATGTTTAACTTTAGCATCGCCATCCTCAAAAATCTTATTCTTACCGTCACCGTAATATATCATAGCGCCTTCTACGGTCATCATTTTAGCTTTTACCATTGGGCGCTGTCCAAGACCGATAGAGTATTTTACATCTTTTGATAAAGCAACATCAACACTATAATGTCCATTACTATAAAAAGTTATTTTCTTTGTGACTGTCAAAGATGGTAACTTTTGAATAAGCGTAACCGATTTTGCTCCATTTTTTACATTAATCTCATGCGCTGTGGCTTCATATGCAATCTTTCTTGCCTGCTTATTTAAAGCCGCCTTATCAAAACGTATTATCAAGGGTTTTTCACCATTTTGCTCTATTAATTGAGTTGGATTGCCTTTTTTAGTGATATACTTTTTAGCCAGTAAAACCATCGAAGATATTCGCCCTAATGTATCGATTTTTAGTATATATCTTTTTGATTTTACGACCACTAAAGTATCAGATTTGCTTGGAGTTACATGTACCTTTTTTGAACTGCTGCTTGTAACTAGCGCTTTAGCTTCAGAAAATAAGCTCGTATGTTTCGTTTGCGGGCTTTGTTTAGCGGTGTTATGTACGGTTTTTATCTCTTTGTGAGGAAATAAATAACCATAACCAATAAAAAAAACAAATGAAATTGCTACAGCCAGGATTAATCTTTGATTTGACGTTAATTTTTCAAACACTTTTTGCCTTTATACTTAAAATTTTTAATTATATAATAACGATTCTTCTTGTTTGGTACCAGCCAATATTTAATTAGGCAAATATCCATCTTTTTAGGACAAAGTTTCAAATTGTTTAAGACTGGATATTCAATACCGCCCTCAAAAAATTGATTACAACGCAGTATTCTAGTAAAAGAGTGATAAAAAGCACTTGAAAGTGAATTATTTTCAAATTCCCACTTAGCATATTCGCTACATGTAGGATAAAATCTACAGCTTCCAAAGCCTAGCAGAGTAAAAAAACGTTGATAAAGAGCTAAAATAGAAAGCAAAAAATTACGAATCATTTTTTTACCAAACTGACTTTTCTTGATATTGCTGTAAAATTAGCTTCCAATTTATCAAATTTTATATCTTTTAACTCACTCTTTGCCACTAAGACATAATATCCGTCTTGAAGTGATTCTGAATATTGATAAAAAAGCGCTCTCATTCTTCGCTTGAGACGATTTCTAACAACAGCTCCTCCAACTTTTTTTGATGCAGTAAAACCAACTTTAAGGGTATGTTTTTTATGAAGATAAAAGAGGAGAAATCCAATAAGATGGATTCGTTTACCCCTTTTGTAAATATATTGAAACTCTTTATGCTCTTTTATTAGAGCGAAACGACCTATACGGTCAATGACTTACGCCCTTTACGGCGACGCGCATTGATAATCTTACGTCCGTTTTTAGTAGCCATGCGAGTTCTAAAACCATGAGTACGCTTACGCGGCGTATTATGTGGCTGATACGTTCTTTTCATGCCAAATCCTCTATTAAATTTAAGTCTGAAATTATAGTAAAATTTTGCTTAAATGGTTGTTAATCAAACATTATGTAAAAAATACAACACTATAGTTGTATTTTATTTATGCGCAACCACAACTTCCACTACGCCATCTTTAGCATCAAATGTCACATGCGAGCCTTCAACTACTTCTCCGCTTAAGATAAGATCAGCCAATCTATCCTCCACAATCTCATACAAAGCTCGTTTTAACGGCCTTGCGCCATACACAGGATCAAATCCAGCTTTAGCGATAAACTCTTTAGCACTAGGTGTCAATGTTAATGTGATATTGCGCTCTTTAACCTTTTGCTCGATATCTTTAAAAAAGATATCGACAATACCTTCAATCTGCTTACTGCCTAAAGGATTAAATATAATAATATCATCCAGTCTGTTTAAAAACTCAGGTTTAAAAGCGAGCTTTAAATCTCCCATAACAGCGTCTTGCATCTTATCGTAATCATCATTTAACGACATGATTTTATCGCTTGCTATATTACTAGTCATTATAATAATGGTATTTGTAAAATCGACCGTAACACCCTTGTTATCAGTTAAACGTCCATCATCTAGTACCTGTAGCAGTATATTAAAAACATCAGGATGAGCTTTTTCAACCTCGTCAAGCAAAATTACGCTGTATGGTTTTCGCCTTACAGCTTCAGTTAACTGTCCGCCTTCATCATAACCAACATATCCAGGAGGCGCACCGACAAGACGAGACACGGCATGTTTTTCCATATATTCACTCATATCAATTCTTACCATTGCATCTTCACTGTCAAATAAAAATTTTGCCAGAGTTTTGGCCGTCTGGGTTTTACCCACGCCCGTAGGTCCTAAAAATAAAAAACTCCCAATTGGTCTATTTTGATCACTCAGACCTGCTTTATTTCGCTTAATCGCTCTTGAGACTGCATGCGTGGCGCGTTCTTGACCGATGACAGACTTGTTTAGCTCCTCTTCTACATGTATGATTTTATCTTTTTCGCTTTGAAGCATTTTACTTACTGCAATTCCAGTCCATCTACTGACGATTGAAGCTATCGCATCTTCATCTACGCTATTTTTGAGCAAAGTGCCCTCACCTTGCATCTTTTTCCATTTATCCTGAAGTGATTGCTCCTCTTGAATTAATTTAGGCACCACTCCATATTCAATCTCTGCTGCTTTATTGTACTCGCCGTTATTTTTTGCCAAATCTGCTTCACGTTTTTTTGCCTCTATATCTGACTTAGTGGAAGCTATTTTTTCAAATATCTCTTTTTCATGCTCAAATTGGGACTCAAGTTCACGCTGTTTTTCTTTTGCATCAGCGAGCTCCTGCTCTATCTCTTGAAGACGTTTTTCATGATTTTCGGATTCTTCCATCTTCAATGCTTCTTTTTCCACTTGCAATTCCTGAGCTTTACGTTTAACAAATGCAAGTGCGTTTGGTTCACTTTCAATCTGCATTTTAAGTTCAGCTGCGGCTTCATCAATCAAGTCTATAGCTTTATCCGGCAAAAATCTGTCTGAGATGTAGCGATGGCTCAATTTTGCAGCTGCAACCAATGCTGAATCTGATATCGTAATATTATGAAATGTCTCTAAATTATCTTTGATGCCGCGCAATATTTGCAGTGCCTGATTAACACTTGGTTCATCTACGCTAATAGGCTGAAAACGTCTTTGCAAGGCTGCATCTTTTTCAAAATATTTTCTATACTCTTTTAAAGTCGTGGCTCCTATAGTTCGCAATTCTCCTCTGGCTAATGCAGGTTTTAAGATATTTGCCGCATCCATGCTCCCTTCACTGGCACCAGCACCAATAATAGTATGTATCTCATCTATAAAAAGTATTATATTCGTACTTTTTTTCACTTCATCAATGACAGCTTTTAATCTGTCTTCAAACTCACCGCGATATTTTGCACCGGCTATCAATGAGCTCATATCCAAAGCTATTAGACGCTTATTTTGCAAAGAAAGCGGAACCTCCTTGTTGAAAATTCTCTGAGCCAATCCTTCTACTAGAGCAGTTTTACCTACACCCGGCTCACCTAGTAAAATCGGATTGTTTTTTGTCTTTCTTATTAATATCTGCATAGTACGGTTTATCTCTTCATCACGTCCAATGACCGGCGATAGTTTACCCTCAGCCGCCTGCTTGGTTAAGTCTATGCCGTATTTTGATAATGCTTCAAGATTCTCATCAGCAGTCTGAGACTCTATCTTTTGACCACCACGAAATGATTCAAGAGTCTTAGTAAGTTCCATAGTGTCCACATATTTACCCAATATCTCTTTAAACGGTTCTTCATGTATATTACCTATTAAGTAACTATCCACCGCTAAAAACGAATCGCCATTTTTAGTCATCTGGGCAGCTCCGCGTTGCAGGGAATCTGCAAATTTCTTAGAAAGCCTGATGCTCTCTTTTGTAACTGATGATGAAGTTGGCAGTTTTTCTGCCATGCTCCTAACATCAAGCTCAATTGCCGTTTTGTCAATACTCATTTTATTTAATGCTTGATTTAATGCCGAATTAGAATTGGTAAGTAAAGCCCATAAAAAATGAACCGGATCAACTTCCATATTTTTATTATGTAAAGCCAGTGATACAGATGACTCTATCGCTTCTGTCATATTGTGTGTTAATTTTTCAAAAATATTATCCATAATTTTTTCCTTTAAATTTATTTCATAGTAAATTATATCATATTGAGTCTATTAATGTCAAGTCTTATGAGTCCATTTACATAAATGATAATTTATTTTAAAAATATTGTCTTATTAATGAGTTTTTAGTATAATTCAAATGATATAAAAATTAAATTTAAAAATGGGTCTTTTATGTTCAAAAGAAAATCTTATCTACTTACTCTAGCAACCATTATGGTTGCCTTTGGTTTGGCTATGCCTTCTTCATTATGCGCAAATGTTTCACAACAACAATTAAAAGAGACCGCCCGCTTAAAGGCATTGGAAAAGTTTACGCGTGTTGTCAATATTGTCCAAAAATATTATGTTAATAAAGAATCTCTAAATACAATAATAAATAAATCTCTAAAAGGATTAATGACAAATCTTGATCCACATTCTGCGTTTTTAATAAATCAGAGCTATAAAAATCTACAAACAGAAACCAGCGGTGAATTTGGAGGCTTGGGAATTAGCGTCGGCATGAAAAATCACATGCTTACAGTCATTGCGCCTATACAAGGCACTCCTGCATATAAAGCTGGTATCAAACCCGGGGATATCATCTTAATGATAAACAACAAATCTACCATTGGCATGAACATCAATAATGCAGTTAAACTCATGCGCGGAAAAATAGGTACTCCTATTAATATAACCGTTTACAGAAAAGGTGTAGCAAAACCTATCAAAATTCATATTATTCGCGGATTAATTAAAATACAATCTGTCTATACCAGACAAATAGGTAAACATATTTTATATATAAAAATAACAAGTTTTGACCAACATGTCGTACCAAGTGTAAAAAAAGCTCTAAATAAATACGGGCATACGGACAAGGGCATCATCTTAGATCTTAGAAACAACCCTGGCGGATTGCTAAATCAAGCAGTCGGACTTGTGAATATGTTTGTAAAACATGGCATTATCGTTTCACAAAAAGGACGACTCAAATCTGAAGACGAGATATATAAAGCAAACCCTGCAAAATTTATGACAAATTTACCTATTGTGGTTTTAATTAACGGAGGTACGGCAAGTGCAGCAGAGATCACATCAGGCGCACTTCAAGACCACAAACGCGCAATCATTATTGGACAAAAAAGTTTTGGCAAAGGAAGCGTGCAGGTAGTACTGCCTATTGCTAAAAACCAGGCCGTCAAACTGACTATTGCTAGATACTACTTACCAAGCGGAAGAACGATACAAAACATCGGTATTACACCTGATGTAGAGGTCAAACCTGGAGAAATTAAAACCTATAAAGGTGGATTTGATATAAAAGAAGTTGATTTACAAGATCATCTCAAAGCCATATTGCTTAAAAACTCAAAACAATACAAATTAGACCATGACCACAATAAAAGCATTAAGAAAAAAGATAACAACAATAAAATAAAAATAATAACACAACAACAGTTAAACAAGGATGCTCAACTCCAAGTTGCTGTCGATATCATGAAAGCATTAATTATAACCAAAGGAACACATTAGATGCAAAAAAGAAAACTTGTTTATGAAGGAAAAGCCAAAAGGCTTTTTTCTACAGATGATGACGAATTATTCATTTCTGAGTTTAAAGATGATTTAACTGCATTTAACGGTAAAAAAAAATCTAGCGAAAGCGGTAAAGGTGCGTTAAACAATAAAATATCCGTTGAATTATTTAAATTACTGCAAAGTCATGGCATTCCTACCCACTTTGTAAAAATGATAGACGACAATCATATGCTTCATAAAAAAACTAATGTAATTTTAATTGAAGTTATTGTCAGAAATATTGCCACAGGAAGTTTAAGCAAAAACCTAGGCATAAAAGACGGCACAATTTTGCCTTTTACTCTTGTAGAATTTGATTATAAAAATGATGCATTAGGAGATCCAAAGTTAAATGATCAGCATGCTTTACTTTTAGGTCTTGTTGATTTTCAAGATGAGCTAGATAAGCTGCGTAGAATGGCCAGGCAGATAAATGATATACTTCGTCCATACTTTGCCAAAAAAAATCTAAATCTTGTTGATTTTAAATTAGAGTTTGGAAAAGACAGTAGCGGGAATATTATTGTTATTGATGAAATATCACCTGATAATTGCCGCTTTTGGGATATGACAACAAAAGAGAAACTTGATAAAGATCGCTTCAGACAAGGTCTTGGCGGTTTAAGTATGGCTTATCAAGAAATTCTAAATAGAATATTAGGATAAAACTATGACTGCTATAGTGAACATTTTTTTAAAACAAGGCGTCCTTGACGCGCAAGGCAAGGCTGTGTTTCACGCGCT
This sequence comes from Helicobacteraceae bacterium, assembly GCA_015489055.1. Taxonomy (GTDB): domain Bacteria; phylum Campylobacterota; class Campylobacteria; order Campylobacterales; family Sulfurimonadaceae; genus Hydrocurvibacter. Next base: position 15,187 of record WFMO01000208.1, read on the forward strand.
AAAATCACTGCATTTTGATACAATACAAGATGTTAAAATAGGAAAACGCATTATTGTTGATCTTGATACACAAGACTACAATCAAGCTAAAGAAGATGTAACTAAAATGTGCGAAGAACTTCTTGCAAATACAGTTATCGAAGACTATGCGATAGAAAATATAAAATGAAAGCAGCAATTTTACAATTTCCAGGTACTAACTGTGAGTACGATACGCAATATGCTCTAAACAAGTTGGGTGCGCAAACAACTATAGTATGGCATAAAGATACTAATTTACCAAAAGATACCGACTTTATTGTCTTAGCTGGTGGATTTAGTTATGGAGACTATCTAAGATGTGGTGCCATTGCAAAGTTTTCTCCGATTATGAACAGTGTGATAGATTTTGCTAGGAGCGGCGGACATGTGCTTGGCATATGTAATGGTTTTCAAATACTAACAGAGGTGGGTCTTTTGCCCGGCGCTTTAAAGCGTAACGATAAGCTTCATTTTATATCTCGTCATCATAAACTCAAGGTTATATCTAATAACAATAGTTTTTTAAATAAATTCCAAACCAATGAGACTGTAAATATACCTATGGCGCATCATGACGGGAGTTATTATATAGATGAAGTATCTTTAAAAGAACTATATGATCATGATCAGGTTTTACTCAAATATGTTGATCAAAACAACCATAATACAAGTCCAAACGGTTCTACTGACTCAATTGCAGGCATATGCAATAAAAATAAAAATGTATATGGCCTAATGCCGCATCCTGAACGGGCCATGGAAAAGCTTCTTGGCAGTGACGACGGAGTTAAGATGCTAGAGGGATTTTTTAGTACGTGATTAGATTTTTCATCTCTTTTATATTCTTTACTGCCATCTCATTTGCCCAGTCAGCATTGGTAGCTACGGGCAGTATAAATGATAACAACATTTCTAATACAAAAATTATCTATTGGTCTTACGATTCTATCCCAAAGCGTATCATTAACGGACAAGTATATCCTGTCTCAATTAAATATATTATCACTAACCCACAATTTACATCTTTGCGATACACATTAAACCAAACGCACACGACACTAACTCCCATTCGCTCCAAATCCGGTATTTATCATATAGATACTCTTTATCTATATAATTCTAACAATACTCAATACACTCCCCCAATTACCGCAACAGCCGTCAATAGTGATACAAATTCATCATATCCATTAACGGTACAATTACAACCAAAACGGCTAAACGTAATTACACTTAATCCACCTAAAAATTTTTCAGGAGTTATCGCAGATAATTTTAAAGTAACCAATTACAAAACAACGACATATGATAACCAATCTAACATTTTACTATTTTTTGCAAAAGCGCTTCACTCGAATCTAAAAACAATGCATTTTAAAAATATTGCCAAGCAGGGCTTAGAGTCTCTTGATGAAAACAGATCAGGGGAATCCACTGCTATATATTATTTAATTATTAACAAGAATCTTGAAAATTTTAAATTTACCTATTTTAATTTGGACAATCAAAATTATCAAAAAATCTCTATTCCTATAAAGGTGGTAAGCGATACTGTTAGCACGCAAACGAATCTCTCTCCGGTAACAGACCAACACACCGTTATAAAATTAGCAATTGCAACTGCTGTGTTGCTTATTCTTATCCTAATAATAATATTTAGACGAAAATTATCATATATGCTACTGGCTTTAATAGTTGGTGCATATATTGCCTATCTACTGCTGCCACCCGACACAGTATGCATAAAAGGTGGTTCAAAGATACAAATATTACCTATTACGCAAGGTATAGTTTTTGAACAAACAAAGACAAATCATAACTTTAAAGTACTAGACAAAAGAAATAAATACACAAGAATTGAACTTAACAAAAATAAGGTAGGCTGGGTAAAAAATGAAGATATTTGCAAGAATTAGCTGGGCATATGCCACATTTATCATATTTGCCTCCATGGCATTTATGATAATAATTTTTAGATTTGTAAAGCCTCCCAAAGCACAAAAGATTTCAGCAAAACTGATTCAACTTTGTACATTTTGGTCATATGAAATTATAGGCCAGGAGGATCCGGAGGCTGAAATGTTTCTTATTAATCATCAAAGCGATTTAGATATAGGTGTTGTAGAGCTAATAACAAAAAGAGATTTGGCATGGGTGGCAAAAAAAGAGCTCTTTGATATACCTTTTTTTGGTCTAACGCTTCGTCTGCCTGACGATATTCCAATTGAGCGAGAAAATAAAAGCTCACTTTTAAAATTACTCAAGGCAAGCAAAGAAAAAATTGACAAGGGCAGAGTTGTAACCATATTCCCTGAAGGGACAAGGAGTACAACACAAAAAATATTACCTTTTAAACCCGGAGCAAAAATAGTGGCCGATAAGTATAAGTTAAGAGTGCAGCCAATTGTTTTAATTGCAACTTCTTCGTGTTATAATATAAAGAAATACTACTATAAACCAAAACGAATAAAAGCTATATTCCTAGAATCTTTTACAGCAGATAAACGTGATAAAGATTGGCTAAATAATCTTCGAATAAAAATGCAACAAACATATGATGCTTACAACAATAAGTAAAGATTTTATTGTCGTATCTGCCCTGAACCATATACCTTATATTTATATGTCGTAAGTCCTTCAATCCCCATAGGACCGCGAGCATGTAGCTTGTTTGTGCTTATTCCGACCTCTGCACCAAATCCAAACGCGCCCCCATCTGTAAATCTTGTAGAGGCATTTAAGTAAACAACAGCGGCATCAACCGCGTTTAAAAACTTTTCAGCAGTTGTTACATTTTGTGTAATAATTGCTTCAGAATGCCCAGAACCAAACCTGGCAATATGCTCTATCGCACCGTCAACACCTTTTACTATCTTAATATTTAAAATATTTGCAAGATATTCGGTATCAAAATCATCCTCCTTAGCATCTTCTATGGATATTATTTCAGTAGTTTGCGCACATCCTTTAAGCAGTGTTTGTGTCTTATCAAAAGCCTCTTTGAGCATCGGAAGAATTTCTTTAGAGATACTCTCGTCAACCAAAAGAGTCTCCATAGCGTTACAGACTCCCGGACGGTCTGTTTTTGC
>WFMO01000209.1 GCA_015489055.1 Helicobacteraceae bacterium
ACTTTACCAATCGCATATAAACACCGTACCTGCTTATATGGTTTTGTAAATAACTAAATGCATCATTATAGGTAACATGCAAGTTTCCACTAGTGGTATTATATTCTTTATAAAAGCCGGCTGCACTTATTGTATTGCCGTAGTCTTGAACAACTGTATTTAATGCATCATTAAATTTTGATTTAATGACTACGTCATAATTGTTACTAGAAGCGTATAGCGCCAAAGTAAACATTGTCAACCAAAAGAGGTATTTCATCTAACTTCTTTGTTTTTAATTAGTAGAAAAGCAAATATCATTCCTCTAACTAAGATTTATTCTAATGTGAAATTCATATAAAGTAGAAAAATGCATTTATTAAGAGGAAGTTGGCTTAGTACATCATTACGATTGACTAAGTTTTTTAAGAATTTAACATTCTGTAACATCCGTAAGGATTTCATAGTCTATGAGCATTAATCCTAAAATCAACGAGCAACTGTGAATCTAGCTCATTGATTTTAGCATGTCCTTAAACGGATTATCTTAAATTTTCAAATGGTGCGGTTACAACTGTTTTTCTTGTAACTGTATATGGCACTAGCGCCACTGCACGAGCACGTTTGATTACAACTGAAATCATATCTTGGTGACGTTTACAGTTACCTGTTAATCGGCGTGGCATGATTTTATAGCGCTCAGACAGTGAAAAACGCAAAGATGCAACATCTTTATAGTCTATAAAATCTACTTTAGCCTCACAATATTTACAATATCTTTTTTTATACTTTCTTCTTTCTGCCATATCTTGTCCTTTTTACATTTATAATTTGGTGTATTTTAAAACGGTATCTCGTCTTCATCTATATCAATCTCTGGAATATCTTTTTGAGGCATTGATTTTTGTGAATAAGATGGTTGCTGCTGTGGGTTATTATATGAACCATCATGCGGCATTGCCTGATTTGGCTGTTGCTGAGGACTCTTATAACCACTTGAAGTTTGTTCGCCTTTGCTGTCTAGCATCTGCATAGTTTCTACTATAACAGAATGCTTGGAGCGTTTTTGACCATTTTGGTCACTCCATTGCTCAAAGTTCAGTCTACCTTCAACAAGAATTTTACTTCCTTTTCTAAGATATTGATTTGCAACTTCCGCGCTTCTGCCAAAAAAAGTAATATCCACAAAGCAGACTTCCTCTTTTTTTTCACCATTGCTGGTAAACTTACGACTTGTAGCAATAGCTGTTTTTGCAATCGCTGTACCTGACTGTGCATATCGAAGCTCAATATCTCTTGTCAAGTTTCCAACTAGTATTATCTTGTTAAACATAGATTACCTTTAAAAATTATTCTTGAATCGGTGTTTCTTGTACGACTACCTCTTCAACCACAGTTTCAGGAGCAGTAACAATTGTCTCTTCTACAACAACTTCTTCTGCTGAACTTGCTTGTACGGGAGTACTTTTATTTATAGTATTTGCTTTTTGAACTAACTTATCCCATGCAGCAATTTCTCGTTTACTATCATATTTGATAGTTGCAAAACGCAATATTGCCTCATTGATACGAAAACGTCTTTCAATTTCACCAATGACTGATGGTTTAGCGGTATAATACATAACATGAAAATACCCGCGCTCATTCTTTTGTATAGGGTAGGCCAATTTGCGGATACCCATCTTATCTCTTGCAGTAATCTCAGCGCCGTTTGACGTTAATACATCTTCAATCGCTGCAATGGTGTTTTCAATCTCTTCTTGTGTTAATGTTGGTTTTACGATAACTAAATTTTCGTAATGTCTCATAAAGTATAATCTCCTCTTGAATTTTCTCCCTTTTGGATATCAATATATTACATCATTGTAATACAAAGAGAAAGGAACTTGGAATTATACTTTTATTTTCCTTAAGAGTCAATTAGCATTTTTTAGATATTCATCAACCTGCAGTGCTTGATAATGTTCATAAACATCATGTACGCGCAATATCGAAGCACCGTGATTGGCGGCTCTTAAATGTAGAGCAAGTGTACCTGGCAATCTATCGCTTACATCTGTTTTGGTAATATCTCCTATCATAGATTTTCTGCTAGCACCAATCAATAATGGTTTATTAAAATGCAGAAAATGGGTAAGATTGTTAATAAGAGCAGTATTGTGCTGCAAAGTTTTTCCAAAACCTATGCCCACATCTAAAATAATATCTTTAATCCCAAATTGTTTTGCTTTTTGTATCTGCGCGGTAAAAAAGTTATCTATATCTAGTATGATATTCTCATAATATGGTGATTGCTGCATCACTTGTGGATTTTTTTGCATATGCATAATAACGGCAGTTGCGCCATATGTAGCACACAATCTACAAACACTATCATTTTGCAAACCTGTTATATCATTTACAATGCTAAAACCTCGTTCCAGCACATAAGAGATCACCTTAGGCTCATAGCTGTCTATGCTGAGCTTTACCTGTTCATATAAAGATTTTTTATATAAAATATCAACAATAGGCTTGATGCGTTCTAACTCCTCATTGGCATCTACAGCTAAGCTTCCCGGTCGCGATGAAACACCTCCGATATCTATGATAGAAGCACCATCTTCTATCATCTCATACACTTTTCCTACAGCTTTGGCGTCCTTAAACCTGCTTGCCTCAAAGAAACTATCATCATTTGCATTGATTATGCCCATCAGTTGTGTTTGCTTTGGTTTTTGCATATTAATAAATTGTTTTAACTGTGTGGCCACATCTTTTAATCCAAATGGTTGGGTTAACTCTTTTTTTGCCAAAATTTTCAGATGTCGTTCATTTGCTATTAAAAGCGCGTCAACATAAGGCTCATATGCTGTCACAGTTCCTTTTGGTACTGCCAAATCAGCTCCTATTGAGAGTGCATCTTGTTTTAAAATATTTGCAGCGCCTACATGCATATGAGTTATAAAAAAAATTTGACACTGTGCTTTTGATGCTAAAATATTAATCCCGCCGATATCTACATGTAACTCTTTAAGATATTTCTTTATATCAATATCGTTGGACAGTTTATAAAGGTTCATGTGCGCTCCTATTTACCGTAAAACTCATCAGCACAAGAGCCAAGATAGGCTGAGTTTGTGCATTTAGCTCCAAAAGCTGATATCCTTTTTCAAAACATTCCAATTGATATTTATTTAAAATCAGTTTATCAACTGCCGTAGCACGAAAGTATAGCGCTTGCAATAGCTCTTTTGCTTCATCCTTTTTAAGTCTCTCATTTGCCTTTAAAAACGCAAAGATTATCTCATTGTCTATTTTTGTAAAATTAATCTCGGCACTTATTTGTTTATATTGTATGCTGTTTTTTAAAATAGGCAGCCTGGATTTGACAGTACTTAGCAAAACCGATTTTGATTGAACTATCATGATAAAACAGATATTTCTTGGAGGTTCTTCTAGTAGCTTTAAAAGCGCATTTTGGGAGATATTATTAAAAGTTTTAGCAGCAAGTAAAATATATTTTCTATCACTTTCGCTTATATACGCTTCAGCAATCACAGCTTTTGCATGTTCTATTTTAAACGAATCCTCCATAAAAACAACAACACGATGATCCCGTAGCTTCCTTTTTAAAATTATTATTTCATTTTCAATATCCGGTGAAACGATAATTCCGCATCGCATCTGATTATCACGAGACATCTATCTCACCAAACAGTGCGGCATTTATAGATATGTCAAACATATGAAATAACTGCAATAATTTAATATCAAGTTTTTCATCATTTGATTTCATAGTAAAAGCATTTAAAGAGTCTTCATCAAACAGCCACATCAAACTATCATCTTTTCGTTTAGCTATGTCTGCTCTTTTGTCTTCACCTTTACCTATATACCAGAAAAAATAATTTGACTGCCATGAAATATTTAGCATATCTTCAATCATATCTAAAGATTGATTTGTAGAAATTTCATCAAAATATGAATAAATCTGCTCTATATCCAGCACACAGATTAATGGTCTTGCATTTGAAGCCTTATTGATAAATCTTTTAATATAAGCTCCAAACCACTTTCTATCACAATCAGTAATCAAAATAATTGTCTTGCCGCTTAGTATAAGAGATAAGGTAACTTGTATGGTTTTTATCCATTCAAATCTATACTCTTCAAGCCAACTAAAACTGGCATCTTCGCTACGGATAGCATCAAGAGTCCATTTTTCAAAATCCTGCATAGGCATACATTACTTATCTAGTTCATAAGCGCTATGAAGAGATCTAACAGCTAGTTCTGCATACTTTTCGCTAACAACCATAGATACCTTTATCTCAGATGTCGATATCATCAAGATATTGATATTTTCTTTTGCCATAGTTACAAATGCTCTAGCTGCTACACCTGTATGAGATTTCATACCAACACCAACGACTGATACTTTACAGATACTATCATCATAAGAAACATCAGTGATATCACCGTTTGAAATAAATTTATTTACAATCGATTTAGCGTCATTTAGCTCATTAATCGTTACCGTAAAATCAAGGTTGGCAGAATCATCGTGTCCGACTGTTTGAATAATCATATCCACATTAATGTTGTCTGATGCTAAGCTTGTAAAAATATCCGAAGCTATACCAGGTCTGTCTTTGACGCCAAATAAAGATATTCGTGCCTGATTTTTATCTAATGCAATTCCACTTACCAATGGTTCTTCCATAATATTCTCCTCCTTAGTAATCAATGTCCCCTCTTCGTCTGTAAAACTGCTTCTAGTTACAAGATTGACATTTAATTTTTTAGCTAATTCAACTGAACGATTTTGCAATACTTTAGCACCGAGGCTAGCTAGTTCAAGCATTTCATCATATGAAATCTTATCAAGCTTTTTAGCTTTTGGCTCTATCCTTGGATCTGTTGTGTATATCCCGTTTACGTCCGTATATATCTCACACAAATCTGCTTTTATAGACCCGGCTATCGCGACAGCCGAGAGATCACTCCCGCCGCGACCCAATGTTGTTACATGTCCACGCTCATTAATACCCTGAAAACCTGCAACTACGATAACTTTGTTCTGTTTGATTTCACACTGCATGAGTGATGGATCAATATCGGTAATTCTAGCTTTTGTATGGATACTATCTGTTTTTATGCCTGCCTGTCGTCCAGTTAAGGCGACAGCATCAACTCCCATTTCATTTAGCGCTATACAAAGCAGTGCCGCCGTCACTCTCTCTCCCGAACTTAAAAGCATATCCATAGATTCTTTGACAGGATTTTGACTAAAGTAATGAGCAAACTCTATCAGCTTGTTAGTTTCTCCACTCATAGCAGACACGACTACAATAACATCATTTCCATTTTTTTTAGTTACTGCCACGCGTCTAGCTACATTTTGTATTTTGTCTAAATCTCCGACGCTCGTTCCGCCAAATTTTTGCACAATCAACATTACAATAGTCCCTTTTTCTTAAAATACAGTACAACTTCCTGGTATAAAGGCTTCTTAAACTCAGTCGCCATTGATATTGCTTCATCAACGGTAACAAATTTATAATCTATAAACTCAGGATGTTTTGTTTGTAGATTAATTAATGCTTTTTTCTTTAATCTAACAAGGTAAAATTTTTGAGTCTGCCCATTAAAAGGCTTCATATGCTTTTTTATTTTAGAAGGAAATTTATATGTAAGCCATTTAGGATATTTGGCTACTATATCTATATCATCTGTACCTATCTCTTCTTTTAATTCACGAAATAAAGCTTCTTTTGCCCTCTCACCTCTGTCTATGCCTCCTTGTGGAAACTGCCATACATCCTTAACATCTATGCGCTTTGCAACCAAAACTAAACGCTTTTGCGGATACTCGCTAGACATTATAACTGCGGCTACATTTGGGCGATATGGTTTTATATGTTTCATTAACTGCTCTTAGATTGGTATTAATACTTTGTAAGTATATAAAAAAATGTATTAAAAACAGTATAATGCCAAATGCTTTTATACATTCATATCCCATTTTGTGATTCAAAATGTCATTACTGTAGTTTTAATTCATATGTTGATAAATTTCATTTAAAACAGCAATACATGCAAGCTGTCTTAAAGCAATTAAAATCAGATATTGTTCTATATAATGTAGCCAAAGAGTCAGTTGAAACCATTTTTATAGGCGGTGGAACACCCTCAACCGTTGAAGCTTCGTTATATGAACCTATTTTGTCTTATATCAAACCATATTTATCTAAAAATCCGGAAATTACGACAGAAGCAAATCCTAACAGTGCGTCAAAACAGTGGATAAAGGGGATGTTTTTACTTGGTATAAACAGGATAAGTTTTGGTGTGCAAAGCTTCAATGATACAAAATTGAAATTTTTAAACAGAGCTCACAACAGTAAAGATGCAATTTCAGCAGTGCAAAACGCCAAAGATATTGGCATCGACAATATATCGTTAGATTTAATCTACGCAACAAATATGGACACAAAAGAGATGCTTCAATATGATTTAAAACAGGCTTTTGAGTTACCTATTAATCATATAAGCGCATACGCCTTGAGTATAGAAGAGGGAACCGTGTTTCAAAAGACGCCTGACGTGGCTAATCACAAAATGGATTTGACGCAGTTGCTCTTTCAAGAGATTAACAACCATGGGTTTAAACAATATGAAATATCCAATTTTGGAGCATATCAAAGTAGACACAACTTGGGTTATTGGCAATATAAAAATTATATAGGCATTGGTAGCGGGGCTGTAGGCTGTATTGATGGTGTGCGCTACTATCCAGACAAAGATATCCAACTATATATAAACAACCCTGTACATGTAGAACGTGAAACCCTCTCTTTAAATCAACAAAAAGATGAAAAAATACTTTTAGGACTAAGAAGTGTAGTTGGAGTCAAAACCAATCTATTTACGTCACATGAAATGAATCGTGTATCTATACTGATACAAGAAAACAAAGTTTTTCAAAAAAATAACAAAATTTATAACAAAAATTATCTTCTAAGTGATGAACTAGCATTATTTATAACCACTTAATTGAAGTTAAATGAGTTTTGAGATAAAATTTTATAACTTAAGTACAGGATATAAATATGTTTGGAGTCGGTTTTAGTGAAATATTAATGATTGCCGTTGTAGCAGTTATCTTTTTGGGTCCTGATAAACTGCCCGGTGCAATGGTTGAGATTGCAAAATTTATCAAAAAAGCCAAATCTGCCGTTACAGACGCTAAAGAGTCGCTAAACAGTGAATTAAACCTTGAAGAGCTCAAAAAAGAGCTGGGTCTTGATGATATCAAGAATGAAGCATTGGCATATAAACAAGAACTGCTTGAAGCAAGAGAAAAATTAGCACAACTAAATCCGATTGATCAATTTAAAGAGCAAAAAGAAAAAACCGAAGCGGAGATAGCTGAGGTAGAGAATTCATTTTATGAAGATACAAATAAACTCTCACAAGTCAATCAAACAACACAAGAAGATGAGGCTCAGACACAATCTCCAATATCAGATGAGATACCGCAAGAACCAGACCAGCCGACACAGCATAACACTGCACCCATAAATAAGCCTCAGCAAGTCGCACATGAGCCCCAGCAAACTTTTAAGCAAACATCTCAAGAGATGCCACAAGAAGCGCCAGAGCCATCTGTAACACCATCACCATATCAAACAGCGTACGACTCCAAAACATACAAAGCCCTAAAAGAGAGAAACAACGACAATGCTTAAAGAATTACACCCGCACATTGCAGATTTAAGAAAACGCCTTACGATATCAGTAGCAGCTCTGTTTGTTATGTTTATAGTTATGTTTTATTTCCATCAGGCTCTACTAGATTGGATAGTAGCCCCCCTTAACCACGCCCTTGAGAGCGTCGGTAAAGTATCGCATATAGCCGCGAAGGGCATGATTACCACAAATCAAGTTGGTGGAACATTTTTTGTAGCTATGATAGTATCATTTTTTGCTGCTATACTTGCTTCACTCCCAATTATACTGTGGCAAATCTGGTTATTTATAGCTCCCGCTTTGTATGCCAATGAAAAAAAGATTATTTTGCCGTTTATTATCGGCGGAACCATTATGTTTTTAGTTGGTGTTGCTTTTGCGTATTATGTCGTTACACCTTTTGGATTCAAATTTCTAATTACTTTTGCAAGCTTTAAGTTTGTCCCTCTTATCAATATAGAAAATTATATAGGATTTTTTACTAAAATAATGGCTGGATTTGGTATCGCTTTTGAATTACCCGTGTTTGCATACTTTTTTGCTCTTATAGGGCTTATAACAGATAAAAATCTTATAGATTTTTTCAAATATGCGGTAGTTATTATATTTATAGTAGCGGCACTGCTCACACCTCCTGATGTGATGACTCAGATGTTAATGGCGGGGCCATTGCTAGTTCTTTACGGTCTATCCATACTTGTTGTTAAAATGGTAAATCCGGCTAATAAACAAAATGAAAAAGAAACATCTAACGACCACGGCACACATAACAAACAAGAAAGCAGTAAAACGAGTGAACAAAAAGATAATCAGAAAAACGCACAACATACTGATGCCAGAGCACCAAAAGAGTCAACTACTCCAAAACAGCCAGAAACAGGAGAAAATCCAGAAGAAGATTTTGATGAAACATTTGAAAAACTAGCCAAAGAGACATTTGGTGAAGATGCGCTTTTAGAAGAAAACAAAGATAAATCGAACTCTGATACAGATGATAAAAAAGATAAATAGTGGCAAATCTTGATCCATTATTAACATCAAGCTATAATTTTTCTCTACCAGACAATCTTATAGCAACTCATCCCATCACTCCACGAAATAGTGCAAAATTATTGGTATATAACAGACATACCGATACGCTAATACATACATATTTTTATAATCTTGCGCAGTTTATTCCAAAAGAATGCGCTTTAATATTTAATGACACTAAAGTAATCAAAGCACGACTCTATGGACACAAGCAAAGTGGCGGCAGTATAGAATTATTAATTAATAAGCCGATAAATGCGCACCTTGTGAATGTTTACATCAAAGGCAAAGTAAAAGCAGACGCCCTGCTTAGATTTCAAAATGATATTTGTGCTAAAGTGGTAAGTTTGAATAATGATGGATCTCGCGATATTGTCTTTTTGCAGCAAAATAAACAGATACGTTTTGAAAAGCTGTTAAGCATTCTTGATGAGATTGGACATATACCATTACCGCCGTACT
>WFMO01000210.1 GCA_015489055.1 Helicobacteraceae bacterium
AAAAAATGTATGGCGGTGTTTAATCATACCGTAAATAAAAAACTTCAACAAAAAATTAATACAATCACACTCAACATCTCTAAAAATAAACAAATCCACTGCAATGCAAATTTATGGTTTCAATTAGATACTAAACTAATCAATCAATACAAAACCGTATCATCAATAATTTTGAATGCTCATTTAACAACAATTAAAAATATTTATAATAATGCGAAAATCACCCTGATAGCAATAATAATCATACTATTTTTCTCAAGTATTTTAATATTGATTTTGCTCTATTTCTTATATATTTTAATGAAAAATGAAGAGAAAAGCAAAATTGAACTCAAGACACTCTCTTATATGTTTGACTCAAACGAAGCTATGATAATCACAAACGCAAAAGGAGATATTTTACGAGTAAATCATGCTTTTACAAAAATTAACGGATATACGCAAGATGAAGCTTTTAATAAAAATCCAAGAATATTAAAGTCAAACAAACATTCAAAAGCATTTTATAAAAATATGTGGAACAGTTTAATAACCAAAGGGTTCTGGAAGGGTGAGATATATAACAAAAGAAAAAATGGTGAAATATTTCCTGAACAGCTCTCAATCACCGCCATTAAAAACGATCATGGAGATACAATTAATTATATAGCAAATTTTATAGATATTTCTGAATTAAAACGGGCAAAAGACGATGCTACCTATCAAGCTTATCATGACTTTTTAACCAAGTTGCCAAACAGAAAATTTATGTTAAAAAAACTAGCGGATGAATTTCAAAAAGCTAAAAAATTCGGCTTTACTCATGCCTTTTTATTTATCGATTTAGACGGCTTTAAAAAGGTTAATGATACTTTCGGTCATGAAATAGGAGATAAACTGCTTATGAAAGTATCATATAGATTAAAACAAAGTATCAGAGAAGATGATTTCGTAGCTAGACTGGGCGGGGATGAGTTTGCCGTTATCTTGCTAAATTTAGATCAACAAAATGCACGAAATCATACACAAGCCATAGCAACAAAAATTATAAAAAGGATATCAAAAATCTTTCAAATACATCATAACTCTATACAAATCGGTGCGAGCATAGGCATAGAAATTTTTCCAAACAAGTTAGATAACATAGATCTAGTTATCAATAATGCCGACACAGCCATGTACAAAGCAAAGAAAAATGGAAAAAATCAATGTATTTTTTATTTATAAATTTCTAAAAAAATTAGAAATATTTATTGTTTAATACTAAGAAGCGTATTCATCATTTTTTCTATTGTAGTAATTACCTTTGCTGCAGCTCCGTAAGCAGTTTGGTATTTTAAAAGATTGGTCATTTGCTGATCTGTGTTTACGCCTGAAATGGATTGATACTGTTGTTGCACTGCATTATATTTTGTATCTACTGCTGTACTGTTAGATATCGCTAGATTGGCCAATGCTCCCACACCTGTTGCGATATTAGCAAACATTCCTCCTACTGTATGATTGTAAATAGTACCGTTAATATTGTAATCACTTTTTTCAAATTGCATCTGAACCATGTTAGATGCCGTTTGATTATTGCCACTTACAGGGGTTGTATTAGCGGAGATAAGAGATGCATTATTTTGCAAAGCAGATGACAAAGCGATGTTTGAAGCATTTGATCCGTCTAAAAATCTATGCATGCCCATAGCTCCTGCAAAATTAGTACCTGAATTTAAATCAGTATTGTTAGTTAAATTATCTTTAATGGCAAAACTGTATCCTTGTGCGGCAAACGATGAGTTTTTAAAACTTATAGAAAATGAAGCGTTTGGCGGTGTCGAGTTATATCCAGTTGTTAAAAAATTATTTATATTATCGTTTGCATTATTGTCGTGATTATCATCAATAGATGCTTGTATCTGTGCGGCAATAGAATCCGAACCGCCCGTAAGTGTAGTATTTGCATCAATAGTGATCGCTCTTGATGCAACTGCATTTCCTGCTTGATTATATAAGACTATATTAAAACTGCCCTGTTTGATGTTCAAACCAGACTGAACCAGCGGTACAGTTGAATCTATATTCAAATTATTTGACTGCATAGACGTTGTGGGACTTTGTGCATATAAATTGTTAGTCTGTTCAATCATACCTCTTGCAAAGGCGTTTAGTTTGCTTATTACATCAGGTATCACACCGTCAGTCGGTATTTTGCTAGTTGGGCTTAAAACTGCACCCCGTAAGTGTAATAGCGCACCGACTTCTCCATTTTGAATATTTTTGGAAACAGGTATCTTAAGCCCGTCTTGACGCTGATAATAGATATCATACATACCGTTTGCATTGGTCGAATTATCTATACCAAGTGGATGAAAGCTACCACCGTCAACGATATTGAACCCTCCGATATTAATCGTTATATTGCCGCCTTGTGTTGCAATCTTGCTACTTACCGGCGTATTGCCGTTGATTTGACTGCCCATCATCTTTGTGCCGATTAATTTTGACAACGACAAAGCAAGATGGTCTCGCTGGTCACGTAAGGCATTTGCCTGTTGGTTTGTTCCTGCCTCAGCGACATTAATTGATTTATTTAAATTTGCTATTTGACCAGCTAATGTATTGACCTCGTCAATATTCGTTTTTATTTGCTCATTTAAACTTTTTTGTAAATTTATAACCTCAGTATGCGTTGCTTGAATCGCATTAGTTAACGTTGTTGTTTGTGCTGCTAGTGTTGTTTTGACGGCACTAAGGCTAGGATTGTCAGATAGTGTCTGCCAAGCAGAAAAATATGAATTTAAATCAGACGATATGCCAGCATTCTTACCAGTACTTGAGAGTGAAGGAAAATATGTAGATAACTGCTTTAAATTATTTTGCATCAAATCTGAATAAGACTTGTCAGCCGATACAGATGAATAATTATGATACACAAACTGATTAAATACACGCGTAATATTTTCAACTTTTGTACCGGTTCCAATTGACAAAGACGCGATAGAGTTAGGTGCAGATTCACCTTGAGTCACAATCTCTCTTGTATAGCCCGGGGTACTGGCATTGCTTATATTATTGCCTGTTGTGGTAATACCTATTTGCGCAGCATTTAGACCTGAGTAACCAGCGTTTAGCGCGCTAAAAATTGATGCCATCGCGCTATACCCTAGCCTCTAAAAAATTTGGTTTTTTAGAGGTAACCTTTTTATAACCATCCATCTCTGTTGGAACCAAACTCTCAAGAAGCGAATTGTAAAACGAGCTGACCGTTAAAACAAGTTTAGCGTACTGTTGATTAACTTCACGCAAAAGGGCTAGATTATTTTTTAAGGTATTTAGCCTATCTTGCTCATCTTGACTTAGCAATTCTGACAAATCTTTATCAGGAAAATTTTGAATAAGTTTCATAATTTCATGGTCTATCATACTTTTTTTAGATTCAAAACTATTAATTTTTTCATCCTTTAATGCAATTCTGGCAAACTGACTATCTTGTCTGGCTTCTTTGATATCCTGGATATCAGACTCAGTTATATCGATTAGGTCTTGTAAATCCTTCGCAGCGCATTGCAGATGATGTGATAACATAATAAATCCTTTTTACAACAAACTATCAGCCACCTTCGCAGCTAATGCTTTAATATCTATCTTATAGCTTCCGGATGATATCGACTGTTTTAAAGCATCAGCCTTACTTAAAGCTGTTGTCTTATTGGTATCACCCGCTTTAGATTCCGTTTTCTTTGTATCTTTATTGTCGTTTTGATAATTGTTAAAAACACCTAAATTATTTACTTTTGAAACCATTATATATCCTTTTGTATGCGCTTTGACAATACATCATAGTAATATATACATATCGACAAAATAAGAAAATACTAAAGAATAGTTTTACTTTTTACTCAAGTAATCATATAGCATTTGTGAAATGCCAAAACTTCCTGCACTTGCTTTTGCAATTTCACTTCTATACATTGATTGATATATCCTGTCGCCAGGTTTATTGTTATCTGCAAATATATTTTTATCGCCTTTCATGGAGGTATCTAAAATAATTTGCAAAATTAAAGCTTCAAATGAATTTGTTTGTTTACGTAACTGCTTATCGTTTTGAACATGCGAAACAGACGGAATTTTACCCAAACTGTTTGTAATCAAACTACCGTTTATGAGTGGGGAACTAATCATAATTTCAATCTCCTAAATAACTTGTAATTGCGCAGAAATTGCACCTGCACTTTTCATGGCTTCTAATATAGAAATAGTGTCTTTAGGCGTTGCTCCGAGCTTTTGCAAGGCTCTTACAACATTTGCCACAGTTGTAGTACCGCGCTTAGTATAAACTTCGTCCTGATTTAAACCAAGCGCCAAATTTTTATCTACTCCCATGCCTCCTGAAGGCACTGTCACGTGATTTTGCTCATGGATTTTAATCGTAATAGAACCTTGGGTAATTACAACTGGCATAACCTCTATGCCTACACCAGCAACAATAGTTCCAGTTCTTTCGTTAATGATAATTTTACTGTTTGGTTTATAATCTGTATTTGTATTTTCAACATCTGCTAGAAATTCGACCATACTAAGTTTTTTTGGACACTTTAGACGCACGGTTCGTGAATCAATAGCAACGGCTACCTGAGATTTAAACCTATTATTTAAAATATTTTGAACATTTATGGCATTTTGAAAATTAGATTCTTTTAGCGACAATGTTGCATATCTTTTATGATACAGATCAAAATCAACACCCTTTTCAACCAACCCCCCGCCATAAACTATGCCCGTCGTCGGATCAGATTTTGTTTGAGTATTTCCTTGACTAACACCCCCTATACTTACTGGTCCTTGGGCCAAAGCATATATCTGACCGTCAACACCTTTTAACGGTGTCATAAGCAAAGTTCCTCCTTGCAGTGACTTTGCGTCACCTATAGAAGATACTGTTACATTTAATTTATCGCCTGAGCGGGCAAAAGGACCTAAATTTGCAGTAACAACAACTGCTGCAACATTTTTTGAAACTATCGTTGCAGGGTTTAAATCAATATTCATAGCTTTTAACATATTTGCCAAAGATTGTAGCGTAAAAGTAGAAGTGATACCGTCGCCTGTTTTATGCAGACCAACAACCAATGAATAGCCTATGAGCTGATTATTTCGAACACCGATAACGGATGAAATATTTTTTATTTGTATCGCATGTAAAACCAATGCATTAAAAAGTATAAAATATATTATTCTCATTCAACAGTCCTTATCAGCTATTAAGTCTGTTAAAGCAAATATTATTCCATATATGTCAATGTCGTCTTGCCGAATTTTTTAGTTTTTATGCATGTAAAAGGACCTATGTATTTTGGCAAGGTCAATCCGCTCATATGTTCTATAGCAATTACGCAAACTGCTTCTTTTGCAATGGTGCTGATTAATTTGATACTTTTATCATAAACATCTTCCATATTCTCTCTAATGCTAAAAGGCGGATCAATATAAAAATATGCCTTACTCTTGTCTTTATATAAGGCCAGCAGCACCTCATCAATATTTTGAAAACTATCTCCCGCTAAAACCCTGCACTTTGTCGGATCTGTTTTGGCGATATTTTTTTTTAAGACTCTAATAACATCACTGTCTTTTTCTAAAAAATATACCTTTTTAGCGCCTCTGCTTAAAGCTTCCAGTCCAATCGATCCGCTTCCGGCAAACACTTCAACAAAAATAGAGTCGATGATATCGTAACCTATGCTATTGAAAAAAGATTCTAAAACAATACCTTTAGAACTTCTTGTTGTTGATTTTGACGGTAAATCTATAACAGTAGATTTGTATTTACCAGCAACAATCCTTTTGGTGAATTTCTTATTGACCTTCATAATGCTTCTTTATAAGTTGTAAAATATCATTTTTGTATTTATCAGTTAGCCGCTCTATTTCGCTTTGTATAATAGATATCTCTATTTTTTCTTGAGAGACATTTTCTTGCTCATATGTTTTATGCTCAAACCTTTGCTCCAATGTCATAAAAAGCTGTGCTCTTGTAAACGGCTTGTAAATATCACAATTTTCATAGCCGACTGATACTATCGGTTTTTCTGTCTGAATTTCAAAATCACTTATAACCGCATCACACTGCTTTAGCGAGCTTAAATAGCCTGATAAAAAAAGCTCAAGACTTTTTTGCAGAAGCGGCGATTTACAAAGTACGGCAATTTTCATGGCTCAACCTATATTTTTAATTTATAAACAACACTATAAGGAGAAAGTTCCACCGGTTGAAATAACTTTGGATTATAATTTTGCAAAACAAACAATTGCACAAAAAGCGAATTATACGTAGCATTATCAATAATAAGAAATTTTCCATAACTAGACATAAAAATAACATTAACGTTAGAATTTGGATCAACTATTTTACTTATTTTATGCAAATGACCACTTTTGTCATACCATGTTTTGACAAAATGATTAATATGAGCCGTAGCATTTGAAAACTTAACTGTTGCATTTTTAGCATTTAGCACTACACCCTCTTGCAGATAAATCTTTGCACCTTCTTGTTTTAAAGCTGATGAAACAAAATAAAGAGGCATAGCATAGCGATGTCCACTCATAATATTTAAGTTGGAAAACAGTGCGATTGTAGGGTATATCTCAATCATTTTGTAAGGTATATAAAGATATATGTCTCTTGTTGGAGATGGGATTTTGATATGATTGTTTTTAAGTGCTGCTAAAAAATTATTGACATCTTTAAAGCCGTTAGCAGTTGTCATCTCTTCTATCGGTGAAAAAAGTTTAATATGCTCTTTCTTTAGAGCAGCTTCTTTAGCAATTTTTGCATCTTTTACCTCATACTCAACCTCAAGACGAGCTAGCTTTGCACTTATATTTTGCGGGTGAGTTAAGATAAAACTTACCGGATAATCGGCAGCGCCACTATGAATTCCACCATCAATCAAAGTTCGCAAATGAGCGTAATAGCGAAGCGGATATCCATAGTCCCACCACGATATGACATAATCCTTAGGATTTGATATCTCTTTTAAATGATTTAATACCCGTACTTCGCTATTATTAAAAACAGTCGGAACTCTGTATGCCTTTACATGTAAAAGATTTGGGATTAAAATCAGAAGTGTGCCCACTGTCAGTGTAGCGTAGTATAAAAAATAACTAGGCATTTTTTTTGCTATTTCAAAGATAAGATAAGCTATGCCAAGAGCCAGCGGAACAATAGCATAAATAGTAAATCTAAGTCCGCTATGCATTGCAAGAAAACCAAGACCTATCATAGGCAGAGCAAACAACATAAATCTAAATCTATAACTAAGCCAGATATAGCCGACAATAGAAACCACAAAAGTTATGATACTGCCGCTGATTCTATCTGCAAAAAGAGTAAACGGAATACTTGCAGATTCACGAACAGTCTGCATAACGCTGAAAAAATGAAGATTCAGCCCATTGTCTTTTATGTCGCTTACTGATGATCTAAATACATAACCGTTTAGTTCAGAGATGATTGGACTAAAGCCTCCTGTAGCAAACATAGCAACTATCGCTGCACCGAAAATATAATACACAAATTTATCGAATCTTCTATTTTTAAATATAAAATACAAAACGATAATGATAATAGCTTTTAGCAAGAGGCTTATTGCTATCATAGCAGTTAACATAATCGCCAAAAGTTTATAGTTATAAATATTTTTTCTATCAGCAACTATCGTATATAAAAAATAAAGTCCTACAAATGCAAAATTTAATGAAAAACTCGCATGATACCACCAACTGTACAGTAAAACAAAAATAGCGGTAAAGAGTAAATATCTGCTCTTGTTAGTTTGTTGTGCCGCCATAATGCCATACATCACGAATGACGGCAGTACCACAGTGAGCATATCAGTATCATAATAACCAACCATTGTACGATTATAATAACTCCAAGCAATTGAGCAAAGCAAAGCAGCAATAAAACCGACCTCAAGGCGCTTAAATAAGACGGAAATCAAGATAACCGGGATGACAATCAAAGAAGAGATATACATAGGCATATAAAACATGACGGTATCTAATTCCAGGTGCGTTATTTTGACTATAATATATGTCAGCACAGACAAGGCGCTTTGCACTGGAGAATGATACCAGGCATGATGGGGACTTAAAAGTAGGTTTTGCGCTCCTTGTGCATAATAATAACCATCATTAGTATTTATCATAAACTGACCGTGAAACATAAACGGCGTGTAACCGTGAAACTGATAAACCCAGATAAAGCGTACCGCTACACTAAAAATGTAAGCTATCAGTATCAGCAAAAGCAATTGTTTTTTATTTAACTCATTTTCCATCAAATATCTCGCTTAATATATTTAATCATATCGTGATAATGCTCTAATGTTTTAAAGCTTTTTTCAAAACGCCATCTTAACACAAATTCAACAATATTCTCTCGTAATTTTTTTTCTACTGCCTCAACGCGTCCAAAATATCCAAGTGAAATATTTTTGCTTTTTATCGACGCTTTTTTATCATATAAAATAGCTAAAATCTGAAGATATTTACCCTCTTTAGCCTTACCTACCTCCTCTTCTTTTAAGGAAATACCTGATAAATTTATAGCTTTAAATAAAAAAATATCATCAAAGCACTCTACTTTGTCATCTATTTTTAATAATGTGTAAAGTGTTCTCAAGATACCAAGATTTTCTTTTCTAGCTACTTCATATCCCGAGATTTTACTTGTAAGATTTTTTAATCTGTCTAATGGTGTATTCATGACAAAAATTATACCGTTTATTAGCTTTTAAAAGTTATAATACCGTCAAAAAAAGAGTTTTATGGATTATTTAAGCATTACTAAAGCTAATACTTTACATGGATCAATCAATATATCCGGTTCTAAAAATGCCGCTCTTCCGCTGATAGCTATGTGTATTTTAGCTCACAATTGCGTGAATCTAAGCAATATGCCATGTGTAAAAGATATATCAACGCTAATGACATTATTGCAAAATCTAGGCTCAACTTATACATTTAAAAACAATCAAGCAGCAATTGATACATCGAAAATACTGCATA
This sequence comes from Helicobacteraceae bacterium, assembly GCA_015489055.1. GTDB lineage: Bacteria > Campylobacterota > Campylobacteria > Campylobacterales > Sulfurimonadaceae > Hydrocurvibacter. The sequence goes on from WFMO01000210.1 coordinate 9,049, forward strand.
CAAAAGCAACATATGATATAGTAAAAACCATGAGAGCCTCTATACTTGTTTTAGGTCCGCTGCTTGCTAGATTTGGACATTGTGAAGTTTCACTTCCGGGCGGATGTGCGATTGGACAGCGACCTGTAGATCTGCATCTAAAAGCATTGGAGCAAATGGGAGCATCTATTGAAATAAAATCCGGATATATCCAGGCAAAAGCACCTAAAGGGCTCAAGGGCGCTGACATCGTCTTTGACAAAATTACTGTTACGGGTACTGCAAATATCATAATGGCTGCGGCTTTAGCACATGGAACTACAACAATAACAAATGCGGCAAAAGAACCTGAAGTAGTACAGCTTTGCGAAATTCTAAGTAAAAGTGGTATTAAAATAGAAGGCATAGCAACCTCTTCTTTGACCATTGCAGGCACATCAGGAAAATTAATAGAAATTGCTCCTGTGGCTATCATCCCTGATCGTATTGAAGCTGGTACGTATCTATGCGCAGGTGCGATTACAAAATCGTCTTTAACACTAAACGGTGCCAATCATGAACATCTACATGCAGTAATATCAAAACTTGAAGAGATGGGATGTACTTTTACTCTTACATGTAATGCTATCACTATACATCCGGCTAAAAATCTACGTCCTATCAATATTGTCACACAAGAGTATCCCGCATTTCCAACAGATATGCAGGCTCAATTTTTAGCATTAGCAACACAGGCAAACGGTACATCAATCATCGAAGAACGTCTTTTTGAAAATAGGTTTATGCATATAAGCGAACTACAAAGAATGGGTGCGGATATCAAGCTAAATGGTCATGTAGCAACAATTACCGGAAAAACAAAATTATCAGGAACAGATGTAATGGCAACTGATTTAAGAGCATCAAGTGCACTTATACTGGCTGCTTTAGTAGCTGATAAAAAAACAACCGTACATAGAATATACCATTTAGACAGAGGGTACGAAAAATTGGAACAAAAGCTACAAAATGTAGGTGCGGATATTTTAAGATTAAAAGAGTAATTTATTCGTCTTCAAAAATAATCATCTCATAAATACTTTTTTTTGTTACTAATGATTTATCCGGTGAAACACCATGAGAACGCTCTGCCTTATTTAAATCATATCTTAAATTTGCTATTTCCTGCTCCATCTTATCTATCTGTTCTTTTAATCTTAAGGCGATATCAACACCTGCAAGATTAACGCCCAACTCTCTAGTTAAGCGTAAAATCATCTTGATTTTATCTATATCACATTGAGAATACATTCTAATTCTACCGTCTGAGCGTGACGGTGAGATAAGATTTTCACGCTCATACTGTCTAAGTGTTTGAGGATGAATGTCTAGTATCTTCGCAACCACGCTAATCATATAAACCGGTTCTTCATAATGGTGTGTCATGATAATCTACTCCTATGGTAATTTGTCCTGCATTAGCTTGACTAAATCTTTATCTAAATCATCTATGTTTGGCAAAATAATATTTGATTTAAGATATAAATCACCCCGTATTTTTGTTTTACGATTCATAACGCCCATGCCTTTAACTCGAAAACGTTGTCCATTTTTTGTATTTTTTGGAACTTTGAGTGTGATATCTTTTTCAATAGTATGCACAGTTATCTTACCGCCAAAAAGAGCATCACGCAGTCCAATGTCAAATGATTTTATAAGGTCATCACCTTCTCTAGTGTATTCAGCAGATGGCGCAACGGTAATCTTTAAAAATAGGTCTCCCGCTCGTCCGCCTTGTTTATTTCCTTTACCTTTAACGCGCATCTTTTCTCCGCTTTTAACGCCTGCGGGTATTTTGATATCAAATCGCTCGTTATTTACCGAAATACTATGAGAACCTCCAATAACTGCGGTACCAAATGGTATGGTAATACTAGTCTCTAAATCAAGGTTTGGCTGTTGTTGCGAAAACCCAGATCCGCCAAAGCCGCCAAAGCCGCCAAAGCCTGAACCACTATTAAAGCCTCCTCTTGCACCTCCACCAAACATGCTTCGTAAAATCTCATCAAGATCGACATTATTGCCTTGATTTTGTGCAAAATCATGAAAATTCTGACCACCAAACATAGAATCGCCGTATTGATCATACTGTGCGCGTTTTTCTTT
>WFMO01000211.1 GCA_015489055.1 Helicobacteraceae bacterium
GAGTATATTATGAAGATACGGATACAGGTGGTATTGTTTACCACTCAAACTACCTCAATTTTTGTGAAAGGGCAAGGAGTGAAGCATTTTTTGAAAAAAAATTATCACCTGTTTTACTAAGTGGACATTTTGTAGCAAAAGAGCTTTGTGCGTCTTATATTTTACCTGCAAAGCTTGGCGATTTATTGGAGATTAAAACATCTTTGCTTGAGTTAGGGCATGCGTCTTTTAAACTTCATCAAGAGGTTTACAGAGCTGATATAAAGTTGTTTGAACTGGATATAAAGTTGGCGTATGTCAACTTGCAAGGCAGGGCACAAAAATTAGACAGCGACATAAAAGAGATGATAGTGTCTTTGTTTTAAAAGATGCCTGGCAAAACGGTGGGTTTGCCGATAATTGGTGATAGATATATAAACCTACCGTATGAGGGTTTAACCAGATTGATTGGGTAAATAACTTGATTATTTTTTATAGGCAGAGGATATTCACGGTTACTGTTTGTTATAAGGTGAAAAAAATAATCAACGCCAATAGTTGTCGCATAATTAATCCAATTATACCGAATATTATTATTTAAAAGCGCGTTTGTTTGTGTGATAATTTCATTGTTTACTATGATGGAATTTGCTATAAGCATATTTTTTCTGTCTTGATACTGCGTTAAAGATAGAATTAGAGGATTATAGTTGATTTGAGTTGATAAAATATTTGTTGAATTGACATCATAAAGCGTTAGTTGTGACATCACCATACCCGTTTTTACGATAGGTGTATTCATCAAAAAAGAACCATGAGCTATGGCATTATTGTTCTCAAGTGTGTATCTCATATTTGATGATCTGTCAGTAATTTTATATTTTATAACATTATTGGTATCACCGCTTAAGATAAAGCTATTTTGCGCATCAGATGTAAGATAATTTGAAAGTGGCGAGTTTGTATGAAAAATAACTAAAGGTGATACAGCTCTTTTTAACAGCAGTGCTAGTTGTGCTTTGTAGTCTATTCCTCCAAAATAAAGGTACGGGGATGTGGTATTTACATCATTTTTGTTGATAGTTGGAAAAAAGATATCCGCTTTGGGGTTTATTGCTATAACAGAATTTACACCCTTTTTTGTCAAAGGCGCTATGATATAGTTGTATCTTGCCGCTGATATTTTATTTAGTGCATCTGCTATAGTGTCTTGATTTTCATTTTGAATATTGAAGCTCTTAAGATCAAATGTCCTATTTCTTGCTAGAAGATAGGCCAGGGTTGATGTAGTCGTAGATGCGGCATATCTGCCTATGATCGTGTATGGTAGCAATAGAGCTATTTTTATTTTGCCGTTTGATATGCGAGAGCCTATATTTAGCAAAGATTCAGCGATTAGCTTATCGCTGTTTAACTGCTTATTTTGTAATACACCGGATGCATGAGCTAAAAAAGAAAAAATCTGTTCATTTTTCCATTCTTGCTGTAGGCATAGCTCATTACATTTAGTAATCTTAAGATTTAACACATAGGTTTTAGGCAGTGGTATAGCAGATATGATAAAACTTTTTGCAAATAAAAGATTTGGCAGAACAAGCAGTAATAATAGCAATCTCTTCATCATATTAAACTCTTTATTGCCCGAAGGTCATGTAACATTATTTTTTTTAAAGATGGGTTTCTAAGCAAAAAAGCCGGATGGTACACCGGTATTAATTTATATGTTTTAAAATCCATTATATGACCTCTCATGTCGCTAAAATTATTTTCGTTATGGTGGCTTGCTATCGCTTTATAAGCATTTTCACCCAATGCTACAACAATTTTTGGTTTAATAATCTCTAATTGTTTTACAATATATGGATTGCAGCTTATTTGCCAACTCTCCTGCATAGAGATTAGATTGTTTGATTTACATTTGACTATATGAGTCAGATAAACATCATCAATGGTTAAGTTTAATACATTTTCTATCATCTTAATCAATAGCTCACCAGATCTTCCCCCATAGTAGTTACAACTTTGATCCTGTGTTTGGGTTACTTCGTAATCAATTAGTATTATATCAGCATTTATGTTTCCATATCCAGGCATACTTTGCGTTCTTGTTTTGCTTAAATCGCAAAGATGGCATTTTGAAATCAGACTGTTTAAATCCCCAATACTGTTTGGCAGTGTAATGTCTTGCTGTGCATGAACTGGAGCAAAATCTACATATTCAAAGTCAAGCGCCTTTAATCTGTAGAGTTGTTGTAGTATAAGCATATTTTGATATGATTTAATATAAACTTCCTTAGCTCTAAAATGAAGTTATTATAATAATATACTAAGCGTTAAAAGTAGCTAAATACTATAAACATAATGTTTGCTTTATGACTGGTAAAAGTCTATCCTCAAGCTCTATTAAAGTTTTTTTATACTCTTTTTCATCTTTACCGCTCGGGTCAACAAAGCCTACATGTATCGTCTTAACTTTTTTTGGAAATATCGGACAGTTCTCTTTTGCATTATCACAGACCGTAACTATAAGGTCATAATCGCTATTTATAACTTCATTAAGATTTTTTGAGTGATATTCATCTCTCCATAATCCTGACTGTTGCAATATCTTTTTTGCAAATATATTTACCGTGCCGCTCGCCTTAACACCGGAACTAAATGCTTTTACGCACGCACCAAGGTTCGCATTTACAAGCGCTTCAGCCATAATTGAGCGGCAGCTATTTCCTGTGCATAATATTAAAACTTTTTTTTGTTTATCCATGTTTATCTCCTTTTGTTGAGAGCAGTTTTAAGCTTTGGAAATTATAACATAATTATATCAATATATATTGATATAATATTTTAGTTTAGCAATTTTTTTAATTCTTTATGATTTATGATTTTTATGCATCCATTAGATTTGTCTATAATCTTTTTTTGTTTTAATTTCGCAATATTTCTAGATAATGTCTCAGGAGTAATGTTAAGCAAAGAGGCGATTTTTACCTGCTTTAAGTTTGGAAGAAGATCTTCGTTTTCGTATAAAAATTTAACAATTTTTCCATAACTGTCAATGGTCATAGAGTAGGTTATGAACTGCTCGATAGCCTTTATTTTTTTAATTAAAGATTTGATAACGGCTAAAGATATGTCGCTTTTTGTTAAAAAATTTTCTTTAAACTGTTTGTAATCTATAAGATAAATCGTACTCTCACTCTCAAGTAAACAGTTTGCAGGATAGAAAGATTCATCAAAATTAGCAATTTCTGCTATAAAATTTGGGCCTTTTAGAGTATGCAGTACTATCTCATTGCCTTTTGAATCATATTTGTACAATTTAGCACTACCGCTTGCTAAAAGATATAAATATTGGGGAAGATCTTTTTCATAAAATAAAATTGTACCTGCAGGGTATTGCTTGATTGTAATAATTTTGTTTAATCGTACTATCTCTTCGTCAGTAAGCGAGCTAAAAAACCAAAACTGTTTTAAATTCAAGAATGTCCCTAATAAGGTGTTTAGAGGATAGAAAATATACGGATTTGCATCCGCATATTAATTATGAAAGCATAGCGCTATTGTGCTACTTCTACAACAACCGGAGTTGATTCCCAGATACCGTGTTTAGTGCAATAGCCATGAGCTACTAGATTTAATTTTTTACCCGTTGGACGGATATTGAAGGTAACTTCCGCATGAGATTTTTCATTACCTAAAGTTCCCGGCACAAAAGTAGCCATTGCAAGCTTTGTTTCACCGTTAAAAAGAGTAATGCTTTCGATATAATGATCAAAGTCATCAGGATGTGTATATTCTTGACCCATTTTTACATTTACCGCAAGCATTTCACCTTTTTTAGCGCTACCTACTACTGTGATAAACGGCGAGTGACGATCAATGAGATCTTTTTTTGCTTCTCTTTCTACTGTATCTATATCAACATATTTGTTAATCTTTGGCATATTTAATCCTTTTTTGTGTATTTTTTATATGTGCGTTAGTATAGCTTGATTTTCTTGTAAAAAACCATAAAGGCAATATAGATTATATATTTTAAGGGTTGATTAAGTGATTTGCAGGGCTATGAGTGTCTTAATCAACTTTTAACACATAAATGGATAAAATCTGAAAAAAATACAACAATGAGATGCAAATGCTAAAACCTTTATTGATTGAAATCGGAGTCGAAGAACTTCCGGCTATCCCGCTTTTAAATGAGTTAAAAAACATAGAAAAAAAATGGTTAAAAGAGCTTGAAGACAAATCACTGATTTGTGAATTTGAATTTTTCTATACACCGCGCAGATTAGTGCTTTGGCATAGAGAATTTAAAACCAAACAAGATGACAGTGAAATTGAACTCTTTGGAGCGCCTTTATCTATTGCTTTTAAAGATGGTAAGCCCACACAAGCAGCACACGGATTTGCAAAAAAATGCAATGTGGATATCTCTGAGCTATCTACTGCAACAAAAGGCGGCAAAGAAGTTTTGTATTACAAAAAACAGATGAAGGGCAAACCATCATCAGAGCTTATTGGGCAGATGATAAAAAACTGGCTGACATCTTTGGATTTTGGTAAAAGTATGCACTGGGGTAGCGTAGAGAAAAGTTTTATACGTCCTGTTAGATGGGTCAATGTTATGCTTGGCAATGATTTGATTGAAATGGAGATATTTGGCGTATCTTCGTCCAAACATACCTATGTTCATAGAATTTCCTCCTTTGATACAAAGCCCATTGACAATATTTTAGATTATTTTGATATTTTAAAAAAGGGTGGAGTTACGCTTTGCCAGGAGCAAAGAAAGACAACTATCTTAAAAGCATTTGAAGAGATCGCCAATAACAATAAGATAACAATAGATATTGATGATAATCTTTTAGAAGAAGTTGTGGCTATTACTGAACATCCAACACCTTTGCTCGGACATTTTGATAAAGAGTTTTTAACTCTTCCCAAAGAGGTTATTATCACTTCCATGAAAGAGCATCAGAGGTATTTCCCTGTCTTTAAAGATACAGAGCTTACTAATGGTTTTATAGTCGTATCAAATGCTTTAACCGATGATTTTTCAAAAGTGATACATGGCAATGAAAGAGTATTGCGCCCGCGTTTGGCTGATGCGCTGTTCTTTTACAAAAACGATCTTCAAAGAGGATTATCTCTAAAAGGTCTTGAAAAAGTGCTTTTCATGGATGGTTTAGGCAGTGTTAAAGACAAAATTACACGCGAAGGCAAGGTGGCACATGAATTATATATGTTGTATAAAGATGCGCATGATTTAGATGAGCAAAAGATAGACAGAGCTGTTTTGTTGGCTAAGGCTGATTTGATGAGCGAAATGGTTTATGAATTTACGGAGTTGCAGGGCATCATGGGATATTATTATGCTTTAGCGCTTGATGAAGACAAGGAGGTTGCTTTGGCTATTAAAGAGCAGTATCTCCCACAAGGCGAGAGTTCGCCTTTGCCCTCAACTTATACAAGTGCTATTGTTGCTTTGGCTATTAAGATTGATACATTGCTGTCTTTATTTAGCGTAAATCAAATACCGACAGGCTCAAGAGATCCGTTTGCGCTTCGCAGGGGAGTAAATGGTATTATCCGCATTGTTTTAAAGTTTAATATGAAGTTTGATATCATGCAGATTTTTACCTCTTTATCAAATAATTATGCCTCTTTTGATTTGTCTAAATTAGAGAAATTTTTTCTTGAGAGAATAAAACAGTTTTATAAGGTAAACCCTTCTATTATAGAAGCTGTGCTTTCAACGGGTGAGAGAGAGATTGTCTCTATTGATAAAAAGATAACAGCAGTGTCACAGATGGTTGCAGGAGATGATTTTGCTCAGACATTTTCTACTTTTAAGCGCGTTGCAAATATTATCAAAGATGTTGATCTCTCACAAGAATATAAAGTAGATAGTAAGCTTTTTACCGAAGAAGCAGAGCATGAGCTTTTTGCTAAGTTTAATCAAACCAAAACAGAGAAATTTTCTGGATATCTACAGGAGCTAGATGCTTTGTTTGGATTGAAGTCGTACCTGGATCGTTATTTTGAAGATGTCATGGTAAATACGCAAAATATTGCTGTAAAAAATAATAGAAAAGCACTCATTACTCTTATTTATAAAAGTTTTTTACATATCGCAGATATTAAAGAGATAACTGTTTAACGGATGGTTTATGATGTAGCAGTTGTCGGTGCCGGAATCAACGGTTGCATGGTTAGCTATTTTTTAAAAAATGCTGGAGAATCTGTTGCTTTGATAGATAAAGAGGGCATAGCCTCCGGTGGCAGTGGTGCAGCAGGTGCGTTCATATCTCCGAAATTTTCAAAAGGCGGAGAGCTAAAGAATCTTATAGATAAAGCATATGTTTATGCTCTTGATTTTTATACTGAGAATTTTACGGCATATATAAAAACTGCACCGCTTTTACACTTTGCCAAATATACAGATGAAATTAAAAAATTACAGGCGTTTAAACAAACATCAACTCTGTCATCAAGCCCTGCTCCCGCAGAGGTGTTAGAGTGCGTGAGTAAACAAGCAAAAAAGTATGAATATGTTTATCTTTTAAAGAGCGGCGTTGTTGACGCGGCAGGAGTTTGTCATGCCTTAGTAAAAGATATAGATTTTTTTATACATGAAGTCTCCTTGCTTACATGTAAAGGTGATTATTACCAAATAGGC
>WFMO01000212.1 GCA_015489055.1 Helicobacteraceae bacterium
ATATGCTTTTTCCTTGCTTGAGAGCAATATCATCTTTTACCTCCTACTATATTGAATTTAAGAATACTTTTATTATACTCTATCACTATTGTTTCAAAGGGTTAAAAATTAACAATATAATTGACTTTTTTAAGAAAAAGAGTTATGATATGTGATATTTAGTCTATTTATATAAAGATTATTGATAAGGAGTGACTAAATGAAATATTATGAAAATGTAGTGGGAAAAGAGAGAATTACATGTATATTGTGTCAGCATTATTGTCAGATAAAAGAGGGGCAGGTTGGTATTTGCGGTGTCAATAAAAATGAAAACAGCGAACTTAAAACTTTAGTGTATAATCATCCAAGCACCATCAATATCGACCCTATAGAAAAAAAGCCAATGTATCATATGTTACCTGCTTCTTTTGCGCTTTCTTTTGGAACGGTCGGATGCAATTTTCAATGTCCGTTTTGTCAAAATTGGCAGATTTCACAAGAACATATTGTAGATACAGATATTGCCGTCAGTCCACAGGAGATGGTTGATTTAGCAATCAAAAACAAAGCTAAATCTATCGCTTATACCTACAACGAACCAACTATTTTTTATCCGTACGCTAAAGATATAGGTGTGATTGCCAAAAAAAATGGATTAAAAAATATATTTGTAACAAACGGCTTTGAATCGCCTCAGGTAGTTAAAGATATGGCGTCATGGCTAGATGGCGCAAATGTAGATCTTAAAAGCTGGGATGATGCTTATTATAAACAGATATTAAAAGGCGGACTCCAAAGTGTGAAAGAGACGCTAAGAAGTATGGTAAAAGAGGGAATCTGGGTAGAAGTCACAACTCTTTTAATCGAGGGTGACAACGATAGCGACAAAGACTTACAAGAGATGGCGCACTTTATCGCAAATGAGTTAGGCGTTGACGTTCCATGGCATTTGAGCGCATTTCATCCTGATTATAAAATGTTAGATCATAAGCAGACAAAACTAAGTACGCTTGAGCGCGCAAATAAAATCGCCAAACAAGCAGGATTACATTATGTGTATTTAGGCAATGTATCGGTGCATAATGATACTTATTGCCCAGATTGCGGTACGCTGCTCATTGATAGAGCGGGGTACTTGATCACGCAAAACAACTTAATTGACGGACATTGTCCAAAATGCAATAAAATTATCAAAGGAGTGTGGAAATGAGCACAAGAAAAACGGCTGTTGCCGGACAATTTTATCCGGCAGACTATAAAGAGATAAAAGAGATGTTTGCGCATTTTAACGAAGTGCTTGATAAATCAATAACCGATAAATCATTGCTGAATATATCGCCAAGAGCCGTTATAGTACCGCATGCGGGTTACGTTTACTCAGGATTTACCGCCAATGTTGCATTTCGTTTGCTTAAAAACAGTGCATCCAAACATGTTGTGGTTATTGGTCCGAGTCACCGTGTTTATCTTAATAATGCCAGTGTTTTGGAGTATGATAATTTTGAGACGCCTCTTGGCCCAATACCCATAGATAAAAAACTGGCAGATACGTTAATAGATAGGTTTAACCTACATTTTCAGCCGGATGCACATCATGAACACAGTACAGAGGTACAGATGCCTTTTATCAAAACATATCTTGATAATCCATCGGTCGTTGAGATTGTTTACGGAGAGGAAAATCCGAACAATTTGGCAGAAATAATTGATTTTCTTTTGCAAGACCCTGAGATAACGGTAGTTATCAGCACAGATTTAAGCCACTACTATGACATACAAAAAGCCAATACTCTAGACAGTATTTGTCTGGATGCAGTTGGCAGGCTTGATATTTCAAGGCTGCATCAAGGATGTGAAGCGTGCGGAATAATCGGCGTTGAAGCTATGATAATTGCCGCTAAAAAAAGAGGATTGAAGCCTATTTTGCTTGATTATCGTACAAGTGCGGACGCAAGCGGGGATAAATCAAAGGTAGTTGGATATATGAGTGCTGCATTTATATAAAAGTCTATACCGTTTATATATGCGACTTTATAAAAGCTTCCATCTCACCCACTATCTCTTCAATTGTTCGCTCGCCGTTGATAATTTTTAAAATATTTTTAGACTTATAAAACTGCTCTATCTCATTTAGCGGTTTTATATATACTTGCATGCGATTATCAAATACTTCGTTATTGTCATCAGCTCCGCGTGCACGTCCTAATACTCTGTCTCTAGCCACATCTTCACCTACATGTACTTCGATGACATAAATCAGCTCAACACTGTTTTCATGTAAAAGGTATCTGTCAAGCTCATTCATCTGCTCAACACTTCGCGGGTATCCATCTATAACAACTACATCAGTAGGAGCATTTTTTATCGCTGATACTATCGTCTGGATAACTATGTCAATTGGCACCAAATCACCTTTTGAGATATACTGCTCTATCTCTTTGCCTCGCTTGCTATTGCTTGCTACTTCAGCTCTAAACATATCTCCGGTTGAATAATGCGTAATATTATCATTGTGTTCGGCTATAAGCTGAGCATCGGTTGTTTTTCCAGAACCAGGCGCTCCTATAATTAAAAATAATTTTTTCATAATTGTCCTTATTTTGTTATTTCTCTTACTCTTATGTGTAAATCTTTTAACTGCTCATTATCTACTTTGCTTGGCGCATGAGTTAGTAAGCATGCTGCTTTTTGTGTTTTTGGAAATGCTATAACATCGCGTATGCTTGTTTTTTTGGTTAAAAGCATCATCAAGCGGTCAAATCCAATGGCAAATCCGCCATGCGGAGGCGCTCCAAATTTTAATGCATCAAGCAAAAAGCCAAATTTCTCCTGTGCCTCTTCTTTGGCTATGCCTAAAAGAGAAAATATTTTTTCTTGAATATCTTCTTTGTGAATACGAATACTTCCACCGCCCAATTCAACACCGTTTAACACGATATCGTAAGCGATTGATTCTATCTCCTGCACATCATCTTTATCTAAATCTTTTGGCATTGTAAAAGGATGATGCAGGGCTTTAACCACGCCTCCATCTACTTCAAACATTGGAAAATCAACAACCCAGACAAATTCAAATCTATCGCTATCAATTAGATTCATTTTCTCATGTTCGGCTATAAATACTCTAAAGCGTCCCATATAATCAAGTACCGTCTTTTTCTCTCCTGCACCGAAGAAAACCACATCGCCTACTTGAAGTTGTGTTCGCTCAATAATTAGCTCGATATCTTCTTGAGTAAAAAATTTGATAAGAGGACCCTTTAAGCCATCTTCTTTCATCTGAAAATAGCCAAGACCACCAGCTCCAAATTTCTTAACAAAATCCTCAAAACCTTTCATTTCACGTTTAGAAAAAATTAAATCCGCTTTAGGAACTCTTAAAGCTTTAATACGGTTTGTATGAGGTTTTTTAGCAATATTTGAAAATATTTCATTATCGCATCTTTCAAAAATATCTATCACGTCAACCATTTTTAAATCATATCTCAAATCGGGTTTATCTGAGCCGTACCATTCCATCGCATCTTTATGTTTAATACGGTTAAACGGAGGCTTAACCTCAATCCCACAAGCCTGAAATATACCTTGAAGCAGATCTTCTGCAATTTTTATGACATCTTCTTGGTTGCAAAAACTCATTTCAACATCAATTTGTGTAAACTCAGGCTGACGGTCTGCGCGCAAATCTTCATCCCGAAAACATTTTGCAATTTGAAAGTATCTATCAAATCCGCCGACCATAAGAAGCTGTTTAAAAAGTTGCGGAGATTGAGGAAGTGCATAAAACTCGCCTCCATGAACACGAGATGGTACAAGATAATCCCTTGCACCCTCAGGAGTGGATTTTGTGAGTATAGGTGTTTCAACCTCTAAAAAACCATGTTTATCTAAAACATTACGCGCGGCAATAGCGGCTTTTGAGCGAAGAAAAAATGTTTCATAGAGTTTTGGGTCTCGAAGCTCAAGATAGCGGTATTTTAACTTTGTTTCCTCTCCTACTGCTCTGTCACCTATTACAAAAGGAATTGGTTCACTTTTGTTTTCAATACTTAGTTCATCAACTACAATCTCAATTGCACCGGTTTTAAGTCTTGGATTGCTAAGACCCTCTCCACGACTTCTTACAACGCCTGTTGCTATTAAAACATACTCATCGCGAACACCATCTGCTATTTTGTGAGCTGCTTGGTTATACTTAGGGTCACATGTAAGCTGGATTAAACCACTTTTATCTCTTAAATCTATAAAGATAATGCCGCCATGGTCACGGTAGCTGTTGGCCCAACCTACGACAGTGACTTGCTTAGAAATATCTGCTTGTGTTACATCTGTACAATAATGGGTTCTCAAATCTAAATCCTGAAATTTTTTCGTAATTATAGCTAAAAAAACTTATGAGTCGATTTTGATGGTATAATAATACAAAATTTATATCAAAGAACGGAATATGCAGATTAAAACGGTAGGAGTTATATTAAGACCATCTACTCCGAAGCTAAAAGATATTTTTTATAATATAAAAGCTATTTTTGAAACACATGGTATTGATGTACTAATAGAGAGTATAAGCGGTGCTATGATTGATGTCATGGGACAAGATTTTGAGTTATTATGTCAAAAATGCGATATTTTAGTAACCATCGGCGGTGATGGAACGCTTATTTCGGCGGTTAGACGTTCATATAAGTATCAATTACCGGTTTTAGGTGTTCATGCCGGAAAATTAGGCTTTTTAGCTGATATCTCACCAAATGAAATAAAAAATTTCGTAAAATTATTAAAACAAGGCGACTTTAGAATAGATAACAGAGCTGTTCTTGAGGTAACTATCAAAACATCTGTTTCAACGGATACGC
>WFMO01000213.1 GCA_015489055.1 Helicobacteraceae bacterium
ATAATTGAAGATTTCGATGATGAGTTGCTTGGTATTGATGAGGAAACATTAAGAAGTGTACTTGGTGAAGAGATAAAAGATGAAGAGAATGTAGAAGTGAAAGAGATTCCACAAGACATAAACAAGGGCAATGTTTCATCGAAAAATTCAGCAAGTAGCGGTGTAAAAGTTTTACATGATTTACTGCAAGTTTTAAATGATAAAGATATTCAGGCATCACTTGATGGGATGCATATAAATATAAATATTTCAATAGGAAAAGAGTAGATGCAAGCAAAAAGTGGTGTTATTGTTGTTTTGTCCGGACCTAGCGGAAGCGGCAAGAGTTCTCTTATAAATAAGATTGAAGATAAGCTTGATCATTATTATATATCGATCTCTACTACAACTAGGCCTGTAAGAGGTCAAGAAGTCAATGGAGAAGATTATTTCTTTGTCTCAAAAGAGGAGTTTCTGCAAGATATAAAAGATAATTATTTTTTAGAACATGCCGTTGTTCATGGTAATTATTACGGAACATCTCTAAGACCTATTCAAACAGCTTTGAAAGAGGGACGACTTGTACTTTTTGATATAGATGTGCAAGGGCACGCTGCTATAAGAGATAAGTTTCCTGATATCATCACATCTATATTTATTACAACGCCGTCACTAGCTGAGCTGAAACATCGTCTAAGCGGTAGAGCGACTGAGACTAAAGATATTATGCAAGAGAGGTTAAGTATAGCTAAAAAAGAGCTGTCGCATATAAAAGAATATGATTATGTTTTAGTAAATGATGATTTTGAGCAAACAGTAAATGCATTATTGGATATCATTCAAGCAGCAAAGCTTAAAAAATCGGCCGTAGAGATAGATGATTTTGTAAGTAAATGGTTACAAAACTAAGGGCATTTACAGCAAATCAAAGATATACTATAAGCTTAAAATTATTTACGTAATACAAAAGGAGTGATAATGGGACTACCAGGTGGATGGGAGCTAATAGTCATAGTTCTTGTGATAATAGTAATGTTTGGCGGAAAAAAGATTCCCGAATTAGCAAAAGGCTTGGGTAAAGGTATAAAAGATTTTAAAGAAGAGATGAAAGATGTCTCTGATGATACGGTAAAAACTGAAGAGTCTGTTAAAAAAGTTGAAACAGATAAGAGTACGGCCAACGATCAAACAGTAGACACACCAAATACCACCAAACAAGCATAATTTTGAAACAGCGTGTAAAATTTTTTTTACAAAATCAGTATGATGGTGATATTGTTTTAGAAAAGCCTAAAGATAGAAACTTTGGACATTTTGCAACTCCTATTGCTTTTTCTCTGGCCAAAGAGCTAAGAAAATCACCTGTAAAAATAGCTGAAGAGCTTAGCGTGTTGTTTGCCAAAAATAGCATGTTTAGTGATGTTTCATCTGTTAAAGGGTATATCAATTTTAAACTTAGTGAATCGTTTTTAGACGAATATGCGTCTTGGGCGCTCAATAATCAAAAAGAATTTGCAAAAGCCGACAATCAACAAAAAATACTTATAGAATTTGTAAGCGCTAATCCAACCGGACCTTTACATATAGGTCATGCAAGAGGCGCTGTTTTTGGCGATACCTTAGTTAGATTAGGACGTCATTTAGGCTATGACATCACATCGGAATATTACATTAATGATGCAGGTAATCAGATTGATTTGCTTGGGTTATCGATACAGCTAGAGGGACAAAACAGTATATTAAAACAAACGGTTCAGTGGCCGGAGAGTTTTTATCGTGGCGAATATATTTTGCAGTTGGCAAATCAGGCCGTCCAGGAGTTTTCAACATCTATTTTGACAGATACATCAAGACAAAGAGAACTAGCTTTATGGGCTAAAGATATAGTTATGAAAATGATTGTGCAAACTTTAGATGATACCCATGTTGCCTTTGATAGTTTTGTGTATGAGTCCACACTTTATGATGCGTGGGATGATGTATTAGAGAAAATTCATAACGGTATCTATAAGAAAGACAATAAAATCTTTTTGGCATCTTCGTTAAAAGGTGACGATAATGACAGAGTAGTTGTTCGCGAAGATGGACGACCTACATATTTAGCCGGGGATATTATATATCATAATCAAAAATTTGAACGTGGGTTTGACCATTATATAAATATATGGGGTGCGGACCATCATGGATATATAGCGCGCGTAAAAGCTGCGATAGAATTTTTAGGGTACGACAGTTCAAAACTGGAAGTACTGTTATCACAAATGGTAAGCCTATTAAAGGACGGTGAGCCTTATAAGATGAGCAAGCGTGCCGGAAATGTTATTTTAATGAGTGATATTTTAGATGAGATAGGTCCGGATGCTCTGAGATTTATATTTGCATCTAAGAAATGTGATACTGCACTAGAATTTGATATAGAAGTATTAAAAAAACAAGATAGTTCAAATCCAGTGTATTATATACAGTATGCTCATGCGCGTATTAAAACTATGATTCGTAAAAGTAGTTTATCTTCCGGTGAAATATTAAATGCTACATTACACTCCTTGAGTCACGATGCAAACTCACTGCTTTTTGAAGCATTACTTTTGCCTGAAATAGTAGATGATGCCTTTCATAGCAGACAGATACAAAAACTAACCGATTATCTAAGGTCATTGGCGGCAAAACTGCATAAATTTTATTATGATTGTAAAATTTTAGGTACTTCAGATGAAGCTAAGCTTTTAAAGCTACTACAGGTAGTTGCGCTGTCATTAAAAACAGGGATGTCTTTACTGGGTATTGAGGCTAAAGACAGCATGACAAAAGATGAACATTGACTTAATCAAACTAAAGGAATGACATGGAACAGTACTTAGGTGTAAAAAAAATTCTTAGAATTTATATTGATAATGAAGATAGATTTAATGGTAAACCTCTTTGGGAAGAGCTTTTAAAAAAGGTAAAAGAGTCTGGATTGGCTGGAGCAACAGTCTTTAAAGGCGTCGGAGGTATTGGAGCGCATAGTGAGATAAAAAGTTTTAGTGTCTTTGTATTATCTCAGGAGTTGCCTATTGTGATTGAAATTATCGATTCTGAGGAAAATATTAAAAACTTTTTGGATATCGCGGATGATATGATAGAAGAGGGTTTAGTTACAATGACCGATACGAATGTTATTAAATATAAACACAAGTAGGATATAAAATGAATTTTATAATTTTTTTATATATTGGAGCAGGTGGATTTATAGGTGCTATATCAAGATTTTTACTAGCTGGTTTTGTTCAAAAAACATCTGGCAGTTTATTTCCGTTTGGTACATTAAGTGTTAATGTCGTCGGCAGCTTTATTATCGGTCTTGCAGCTATGTATTTTGAAAATGTTATAGCGCCGGAGTATAAGGCGATGGTAATGACGGGTTTTTTAGGTGCTCTTACAACCTTTTCTACTTTTTCGCTTGAGAATGTAAATATGCTCCAAGAGGGAGATTATATTCGAGTTGCTCTTAATATTTTTGTAAATGTTCTTTTTAGTGTTTTGGCTACTATTATCGCAATTTATATATTTAAAAGAGTTTACTCTTAAAACTTCAAAAACATAAATTTCTTCATAAGCCTAAATCTAGCATATAAGAATCAACAGCCAAGATGAAAATGACGGGCTTTGCCAGTCATTATGTATTATGCTTAGATACTTACATTGGCGATTAAATTATTGCTTTAAGAAAAATTATACTATAAAGTATGCTACTATTGTGCTAAATTTTAAAATAAAGCACAATTATGAACGAAATTACAATAAGAATCGCTAATGAAAATGATATTGATTTTTTAGCAACTATGGTATTGAAAAACTCAAGAGATAATAATAAGATAGGTATGTTCGACCTACTCTTTGCTTCTAAAAAAGAGATTGACCTAGTGGAAAATATTAAAAAATTAATTACAGTTGATAAGAAAATATATTGCTATTATAAAAATTTTTTAATTGCATCTTTAAATAAAACAGATAGTGCGGTACTGTGTAATTACGAACCTAGATTGACTACAAGCACTTATGTTGAAGACGCCTTGCAACAGCTAGATATCGTAAAAGAGGACTATAAATATGTCTCTATGTTGTCATATTGCGAGATAGATACAGACAAAAAAGTTTGGATGCTTGATTTTCTTACTCAAAAAGAGGGAGCTGATAGTTTAGACATTGCAAAAGCGCTTATACAAAAAAGTTTACTGCAAGCAAGCTTAAAGGGCTACAGGATTGTTCGTACTATTATCAGTGCTAAGAAGGCTGATGTAATTTTGATGTATCACAAATTAGGATTTGATACGCTTTTGCAAAAAGAGTGCAGCTTTTTTCAGGACCAACTTGGAGAAAATAGAGCCATCGTTTTAGAATATCATCTTTAAGTGAGTATTTTAGTAACGATTAAAAAATGAATCTGTTACCTTTTTACACTATTTAAATAAATAAAGCATATTAAAGCTTCATTGTTTAACTGTTTTATAAAAGTGTGATAATATAGTTTAATTTTAAAATTATTTAGGAGTAGGTAAATGGCACAAACAAATCCCACTATAATTTGGACAGCAATAGATGAGGCACCGGCATTGGCTACGTATTCATTATTGCCTATTGTACAGGCTTTTTCAAGAAAAGTTGGTGTTGATATCCAGACAAGAGATATTTCATTAGCAGGAAGAATTATTGCAAATTTTTCAGAGTATTTAACAGATTCTCAAAAGACAGAGAATGAGTTAGAGTATCTAGGTAAATTGGTACACCAGCCAATTGCCAATATTATTAAGTTACCTAATATCTCTGCTTCTGTTCCACAGTTAAAAGAAGCAATAACAGAATTACAGGAGAAAGGATATAGCATTCCTAATTATCCTGAAAACCCTAAAACAGATGAAGAAAAAGCTATAAAAGAAAAATATTCAGTATGTTTAGGTTCTGCTGTAAATCCAGTTTTACGTGAAGGTAATTCAGATCGCAGAGCGGCTGAAGCTGTTAAACAATATGCAAAAAAACATCCGCATAAACTTCGTCCATGGGATGATAATTCAAAAACTAAAGTCATGTCTATGGATAAAGGCGATTTTTACGCAAATGAACAGTCGGTTATTAAAAATAAAGACGGTAAGGTTACTATTTCGTTAAACGGTAAAATATTAAAAGAGATAGACGCACAAGATAAAGAGATATTAGATGGTACGTTCATGAGCGTTGCAGAGCTACGCAGTTTTCTTTTTGATGCTATGCAAACAGCAAAATCTGATGATATTCTTTGGTCGCTACATCTAAAAGCTACGATGATGAAGGTTTCTGACCCAATTATATTTGGACATGCTGTATCAGTTTATTTTAAAGATGTATTTGATAAATATGCAGCTGAATTTAAAGAAATAGGGGTGAATGCAAATCTTGGTCTTGGAGATCTATATAAAAAGATACAAAAGCTGTCAGTTGAAAAGCAAACAGAGATAAAAGATGCAATTTCTGATGTTTATAAAAAGCAAGCAGCTATGGCTATGGTTGATTCGGATAAAGGTATCACAAATTTACATGCGTCAAATGATATTATTATAGATGCATCTTTGCCTGTTGTTGTGCGTGACGGAGGTAAAATGTGGGGACCTGACGGCAAGCCTAAACAGACACTTGTCACCATTCCGGACAGATGTTATGCAACTATGTATAGTGAAATCATCGAAGATTCAAAACGTAATGGGCAATTTGATGTGACTACTATGGGTTCAGTCTCCAATGTGGGGCTTATGGCCCAAAAAGCAGAGGAGTATGGTTCTCATCCGACAACTTTTGAGATTGAGGAAGATGGAATCGTTGAAGTCAAAGATAGCGATGGTTCTGTATTGATGAGTTTTAACGTTCAAAAAGGAGATATATGGAGAATGTCGCGCGCTAAAGATGTTCCTATTAAAGACTGGGTACGTTTAGCGGTTGAACGCGCAGAGATTGAGGGTGTTCCTGCTATTTTTTGGCTAGATAAAAATCGTGCACATGATGCAAATGTGATCAAGAAAGTACAGCAGTATCTACCTGAATTTGGCGTTGATAACATAGAATATCAAATCTTAGCACCTCAAGAAGCTATGGCATATTCACTTAAGCGTGTACGCAAAGGGTTAAATACAATCTCTGTGGCGGGTAATGTATTAAGAGATTATCTAACTGATTTATTTCCTATCTTGGAACTTGGAACTTCAGCTAAAATGCTTTCGATAGTTCCGCTTCTTGCCGGCGGAGGATTGTTTGAAACAGGTGCTGGTGGTTCTGCGCCAAAACATGTTGACCAATTTTTAAAAGAGGGACATTTGAGATGGGATTCGTTGGGTGAGTTTTTAGCACTTGCTGAATCGCTTAGATTTATAGCCAGAAAATATGACTCACAAGAGATTGAAATCTTTACATTAGCATTAGATAAAGCAAATGCGGCATATCTTGATAACAATAAAACACCGTCACGAAAGGCTGGGGAACCGGATAACAAAGCAAGTCACTTTTTTCTTGCACAGTATTTTGCAGATGCTCTGGCTAAACAGACTGATAATAGCACTCTTGCAAATAAATTTACAGATATTGCTAAAAGCTTAAAAGACAATGAAGAAAAGATATTACAAGAATTATTGTCAGTTGAAGGAAGACCTCAGGACATAGGTGGCTATTATAGACCTGATAATACAAAAGCAAACTCTGCAATGCGTCCAAGCGCAACATTCAACAGCATTATCGATAGCTTCTAAGCTACCGATAAATAAAAGGGGGAATTGCTCTTTTATGTCTCTATTTTTTTCTCGTTGCCAATGTTAGATATATCCATATAAGTATTATTAGCAATAAAACAACAACAATAGCAATATATGGTTTAGATATTATAATGCCATAGAGATGCATGAGCGTTCCACCAAAATAAAAGCTTCCAAGTCCTATTACAAACGTCCAGACAATAGCTGATAGGATATTTAATATAGTAAATTTTTTTAAATCATATTTTGTCAATCCTATTGCTATTGGAATCAGCGTTTTAATGCCATATATAAATTTTTGTATAAGTATAATCCAAGAGCCGTATTGTTTCATCTTTAAATGGGCAAGAGCCAGTTTTCTTCGATGTTTTTTTAGATATGTATATAAAACCTCTTTTTGGTTTCTAGCTAAATAAAACAGTAAATTGTCTCCTATAACATTTGCGGTAAATGCGATTACCATGGATGTGGCTAAATCCATTTTACCCATATATGATAGCACTGATGCAGCCATTAGTGCTACAAATCCACCGCCAAGAGAATAGATAAACAATCCTATATAACCGTATGTTGCTAAGTGATGTAGCATGTCTTGCATTTTTATCCTTAAGGCTATAATTTTTTAATTTTTGTTATTTCATCACGCAGGCGGGCTGCTTCTTCGAACTCTAATTCTTTAGCTGCTTTTTTCATTTTGTCAGTCAATTCTTTTAAAATTTTTTTACGCTCGATAGCAGGCATTTTATCCATTTTTTTATGTTTTGAGTATAAGTCACCATGATCTTCAGCTTTTAGATCTGTATCTAATGTACGTTTAGTAGTTGTTGGTACGATGTTATGTTTTTTGTTATAGTCTTCTTGTAATTTTCTTCGTATTTTTGTTTTCTCGATGGCCCGCTTCATTGAACCTGTCAGTTTGTCAGCATACAGTATAACCCGTCCTTTTTGATGTCTGGCAGCACGTCCTATTGTTTGAATCAAAGCAGTTTCGCTTCTTAAAAATCCCTCTTTATCAGCATCAAGAATAGCCACTAAGCTTACTTCAGGTAAGTCAAGCCCTTCTCTTAATAGGTTTATTCCAATTAGCACATCAAACTCTCCAATTCTTAAAGAGCGAATAATTTGGTTTCTTTGTATAGTGTCAATGTCTGAATGCATATATTGTACCTTGATGCCAAGATCCGCAAGATATTTGGTAAGTGCTTCAGCCATCTTCTTTGTTAAAACTGTAATTAGTACACGTTCATCATTTATGGTTACTTTTTTAATTTCATCATGGATATCTTCGACCTGGTTGCTAAGCGGTTTTACTTCTATTATGGGGTCAAGTAAGCCGGTAGGTCTGATAATCTGATCAGCTTTGATGACTGAGAGATCAAGTTCATATTGGGAGGGTGTAGCTGATACAAATAGGTAGTGTGGCATTTTATTGATATATTCATCAAGCGTCAGAGGCCTGTTATCAAGCGCACTTGGAAGCCTAAAACCATAATCAACTAACACCTCTTTTCTGGCACGATCACCGGCATACATGCCTCGAAATTGAGGCAGACTTACATGTGATTCATCAATAATAGTTAAATAATTTTTATGTTTTACTGCAAAATAATCAAGCAGTGTAAAAGGAGTT
Source organism: Helicobacteraceae bacterium (assembly GCA_015489055.1). Lineage (GTDB taxonomy): Bacteria > Campylobacterota > Campylobacteria > Campylobacterales > Sulfurimonadaceae > Hydrocurvibacter. Next base: position 8,365 of record WFMO01000213.1, read on the forward strand.
TCCCCCGCTTTTTTATCAGTTAAGAGTCTAGAATAATTTTCAATTCCTTTACACATACCTGTTGTTTGCAGCATTTCAAGATCAAATTCTACCCTTTGTTTTAGTCTTTGTGCTTCAACTAGTTTTCCCTCTTTTAAAAAATAATCCAATCTTTCATCTAACTCATCTTCTATTCGTTTGATAGCTACTGCTAAGCGTTCATGGCTAACACTGAATTGGCTTGTTGCGTATATTGTTATGGATTTAAAATCTTCCAAACGCTTATTTTGCAGTGGATCGAACTTATAGATGGAATCTATTTCATCGCCAAAAAACTCTATCCGTAAAGCTTCATCTTGAAGATATGGTGGGTAAATATCCATCACATCTCCACTGACGCGTATATTACCGCTATCAAAATAGTTGTCATTTCTTGTATATCCCATATCAACTAGTCGTAAAAGAAGCTTTTTTTGGGAGATAATGTCTCCTACGCCGAGAGCTTGCACCATTTTTAGATACTCTTTGGGGTCTCCTAAGCCATAATTTGCCGATACCGATGCTACGACGATAACATCATCATAACTTAACAAATTGGCAGTACATGACAATCGTAAACGCTCAAGCTCATCATTTATAGCACTATCTTTTTCTATAAACAGATCCTGGCGAGGTATATAAGCCTCTGGCTGATAATAATCATAATATGAGACAAAGTATTCGACATGATTATTTGGAAAAAATTGGCGAAATTCTGAGTAAAGTTGTGCAGCTAAAGTTTTGTTATGTGTCATAATTATTGTAGGCATTTGTACATTTTCTATAATACGAGCCATTGTGTGCGTCTTGCCGCTTCCTGTAACACCCTCAAGTGTTTGATAGCGATTGCCTTCAAGGATAGAATCTGAAAGTGCTTTTATGGCCGTAGGTTGATCACCTGCCGGTTCGTATGGTGATACTACTTTAAAATTTGGTTTCTTTTTCATTAGTGAAATTATAGCAGAGGAGTCGTTTATCGGATATGCTACTTTGTAAAGTTGTTAAAATATTGTATTATCGTATCATTTAAATAAAATCTCGGTTTTGGAAATAGATTTTGTATAAATCCTACATGCCCACCGTGCTTACAAATAAGCAGTTGTGTATCTTTTGTGTATTCATGTTTATGAGGCAGAATTTTAGGGGTCATGAAAGGATCATCAAGAGCTTGGATGATACAGGTCTTTGTTCGTATAGATTTAAGGTATTGTTTTGAGCTTGATTTGTTATAATA
>WFMO01000214.1 GCA_015489055.1 Helicobacteraceae bacterium
GAAGTAAAACATCTTTTAGAGCTTCTATGGGATTTTGTTTTTTTAATATCGTGTCTAATTTATCTGTTTGGAGTATGTTTGATAAATATTGAACATCTTTAAGTAAATGCGGATATTTAATTAAATTGGATATAACCGTTGTATTGTTATTAGTTTTTAGTACCGCCCAATATTTTTCATGCAGACTTAGATGTTGGTCTGAGATTGCTGTTAACTTATGATTGCCTTGTTGTATAAGATATTTATTATCTCCTAAGGTGTCTAAGATTTCTATGCTAATAAGCTTTTTAACTGCTTTTATCTCTTGCTTTGAGAGTGAAGTTAGTATCTGCTGCAGAGGATTTAGTTTCATAACTCTTTGGCATAATTTAGTATCTCAAAAGAGAGAGAAAGTTTATCTGTGCGTCTTGATGTTATATCTATGGTTTTTGAGATAAATTCTATCTTGTTATAATCATCACCAAAACTTTTAGAGTCTTGTAAGATATTAAGACATACTCCGTCAACATTTTTGTCGCTAAGGAGTGCTTTTGCATTTGCTTGTGCATCTTTTTCTTGCATTTCAGCTTTAAATGCTACTGTTTTGATATCTTGTTTATTGATAGTGTTTAATATGTCTGTATTTTCTTTTAACTCAAGAGTAAAACTGCTGCCAAGCTGCTCTTTTTTTAGTTTACCGCTTTGAGCAAATGCAGGCACATAATCACTCACTGCCGCAGCCATAAAAAGATACGGTGTTTTTTGGATAAGTTCAATTGGTGTATCTTGTAAAAGTGAGGGTTTTGACAGCTTTCCTTTTTTTGCGATTCTTATAGAATCGGTCACAAATTCTAACATCTCAGCTGATGAGGTTACTTTAATCTTATGCATCACAGATGGCAAATCATCCTCAAATCTTGTTGCTATTAGATTCACGTCAGCACCTTTGCAGTGCAGTGCTACAGCTAGTGCTGATGCCATTTTTCCGCTTGAAAAATTTGATATAAATCTAATATCATCAATTTTTTCAATAGTTCCACCACCTGTCACTATAACGCGTCTATCTTGCCAGAACGGTTCATGTAAAAGTTCTTTAGCAGCAGCAAAGAAAATATCTATAGGTTCTGCCATTGCCCCGTTGCCGATAGTTTTGCAAGCTAGCTCCTTTGTCTTTGGCGCAACTATGTCGTAATTTGCAATTGCTAGCATTTTTAAATTGGCTTGCGTGATGGGGTGTTCTAGCATATTTGTATTTGCCGATGGCGCGATAATCTTTTTACTGCTATATGCAAGAGCACATTCTAAAAGTAAGTTATCGGCTATTGCGTTGGCTAGTTTTGCTATGGTGTTTGCAGTTGCAGGAGCTATTATAAACAAATCCGCCCATTGTGTTAGTTGAATATGATTTAAATCAGTTGCCCATGATTGGCTTTTTTGCTCTAAAACAGTATTGCCGCTAAGCGCTTCAAATGTTAGCGGCGCTATAAACTCACACGCGCAGGGGCTCATAACAACTCTAGCTTCTGCACCCGCTTTCGTAAGCATACGTATAAGCTCTAATGATTTATATATTGCTATGGAGCCTGTTACGCCAATTAGTATTTTTTTATTTTTTAAAAGAGTGTCTGGTATTAACATAGGCTACCTTGATATTTTTGTTGTATTTTACCCTATCTTATTAAAAATTTTGCAATAAGCGCATTTTTATATTGCACTATTACTCTGTTTCTATATTTTTGCATCTTAAAATTTGGCATATATAAAAAATGATGGTTTATAACTTTTACTTTTTTCCAGCCAAGAGTGGTGAGATAAATATAAACATAAGGAGTATCCACAATCCCGCTGATATTAGTCACGATTTTATTATCTCGTTGTACCGTAAAATCTTTTACATGTAATCGTATTAAGTGTAGTTTTTGGGCTATATTAACAGTGCCTGTCAGTGCTATTCTGTCTAAATCATTAATAGGCGTATTGTCTGTTATTGCGCCTACATTTTGATTGGCTATGACTTTAAAATATTTTTCTATAATTGTTTTTACTTTTTGGTTATACTCACCATAAGGATAAGCATACATATCAGGAACATAACCAATATACTTTTTAAACAACCATATAGCTTTTTGTGTGTCTTTGTTGATCTGTTTTTTACTTAGCATCGGTAGATGTGGGTGTGCATATGAGTGAACTCCCAGTTCGCCGTATCGCTCACAGCGTCTGACTTGCTTCCATGTCATATAGTCTCCAAAATGTTCGGTGGTAGCTTGCGTATAGACAAAAAGTGTAAAGGGTATATGATATTTTATAAACAGCGGTAATCCATTTTTGTAAAAGCTCTCAAAAGTATCATCTATAGTAAAGACCACTATCTTGTTTATGTTTTGTTTTTTTTGCATCATTGCAACAAGTGTTGATAGTTTAACAGGCTTATAGTGATGTGTTTTGATGTAGTTAAAATACTTAACAAGCTCTTTTGTCGTAGTGTCAGTGGAAGGATATCTTGTATCATTGATACGGTGCATAACAAAGATATGTGCATCTGCGAAAAGAAATATCGGCAATAAAAATAACAAAATCAGTTTCATAAACTACCTCTTTTTAGAAATTATACTATCTTTTTGTGATAAAATTGTTGCAAAGGACTAACATTATGAAACAACAGACAAAAGCTTTACATGTAGGATATGAAAAAGATTCACAAGGCACGATGGCAGTGCCTATTTATCAGACAACGGCATATGAATTTGACAGCTGCGAACATGCTGCCAATCTTTTTGCTCTTAAAGAGCTCGGAAATATATATACACGGTTAAATAATCCCACTACAGATGTTTTTGAAAAGAGATTTGCCGCACTTGAGCAGGGGGCTGCTGGTTTGGCGACGGCTAGCGGGATGAGTGCTATTTTTTATGCAATAGTCAACTGCGCTCAAAATGGAGACAATATAGTATGTGCAAAACAGCTTTATGGAGGCACGCTTACGCAAACATCCCATACCCTAAAGCGTTTTGGTATAGAGGCTCGGTTTTATGATGTTCACCATCCAGAACAGATTCACAGTCTTGTTGATGATAAAACAAAAGTTATATTTTTTGAAACGCTAACAAATCCAAGCATAGACGTGGCAGATATTGAGGCAATTGTCAAAATTGCCGATGGATATAATATCATCACAGTCGCAGACAATACCGTAGCTACTCCTGTTTTGTGCCGTCCGATTGAGCGCGGTGTAGATGTAGTGGTTCATAGTGCCAGCAAGTATGCAACGGGGCAGGGGCTTGCTTTAGGCGGGATTATGGTGGAGAGAGAGGGTTTAAAAGATAAGATAAAATCAAATCCCAGATATATGCATTTTAATGAGCCTGATGATTCATATCATGGGCTTGTTTATGTTGATGTGCCGTTTCCTCTTTTTACACTGCGTGCCAGACTTAATCTTTTACGGGATTTGGGAGCTGTTGTTTCTCCGTTTAATTCATGGTTATTTATACAGGGCGTTGAGACTTTGTCGCTTCGCATGCGTGAACATTCTAAAAATGCACAACTATTGGCTGAATTTTTACAATCCAATCCTAAGATAAAACATGTTAATTACCCGGGCTTAAAAAGCAATCTAAACTACGAAAATGCTATAAAATATTTTGATGATGGGATGTGTAGCGGACTACTTAGTTTTGAAGTAGATGATTATAATAGTGCGGTTAAAATTATAGAAGCGTTAAAGCTGTATGCATTAGTTGTTAATATTGGCGATTCAAAATCTATCGTAACACATCCGGCTTCTACAACACATCAACAGTTAAATCCAACCGAACTTGAGGCATGCGGAGTGTCACCGGGGCTTATTCGTATCAGTTGTGGTTTGGAAGATATTACTGATTTGATTACTGATATGAAGCAGGCTCTTGAGTCTTTTTGAAAGTATTAGGCAAAAAGCTGTAAAAATTTTTTGAGGTATTGCTGATTAAATTTACTGGACATCGAGGCATCTTTTAGCATGAATTGCAAAGCTTGAAAAGATGTGTAGCTTTTTCTATGTGGTCTGTCAACGGTGAGTGCATCAAAAGTATCGCAGATTCCCAAGATAGCTGCGTATGTACTTATATTACGTCCATGTAAATGTTCAGGATATCCTGAACCGTCATATCTTTCATGGTGGTGCAAGATAGCTTCTAAAACATAGGGGTTATAAATATGATTCTTTTTTGCTATTTCAACACTTTTTTTGGGATGATTTAAAACAATGTTTGGTTTAGCATCTCCAAATACAGTAGTTTCTTTCGTAATATCTATCTTTTGATCGCATAATCCTGTATCCATAAACATGGCAGCCATTGCAATGCTTGAGAGATCATCATCATCAAGTCCCAGACGATATGCTAGATTTACAGCATAGATTGCAACATGCAGTGAATGAGAATCCAATCTGTATGTTTTAGAGAAATGTTTAACCGTATCTTTTAAAAAAGTTTTGTGTCTAAGTGTAACTTTTACAATAGCATTGGTGATCTTATCTGCACATAAAACTGATTCTGAGCTGTCTTTTGTATCAAGAAAATGTGAAAAACTACTGTCTATCAGTGTGTAGAAAATTTTTAAAATCTCCATATCATTATCTATATCTTGAAAAATAATTGTATCAAGATTTTGACACAGTAATGTATTTTTTGCTTCTACACTTTTATCTACTTGCCTGCTCATCTTTAGACCTCTTATATTTAAACATTAATATATTATAACATTGTATATCTATATAAGAGGTTTGATGGCAAACAATCAGTTTACAGAGATACGTTTAGGTTTTTTAGCTTCCTCTTTTTCCAATTTTATATAGAGCCTCCCATCTTCATATTTGGCATCTATTTTATCTTTATCTATACCATCAGGTAACAAAAAGGTACGCGAAATTAGACCAAAATTACTTTCAAGAAGATAATAATCGTCTTTTTTCGTTTCTTTTTTCATCTCTCTTTTTGTGCTGATGGTTAATCTGTTATCTTCAATATTGAGATCAATATCCTCTTTTTTAATACCGGGAAGATCAACTTCTATGCTAAACTCATCGTTTCCTTTCTTTGCAAGATTTGCAAATGGAAGATGACTTGCAACATTATTGAAAGTTTCTTTTGCTACTTCTACTCCCTTCTCAACCGTTTCTTCAATTTTTTTTGTAATATCGTTTTTTGTTGTTGTGCTCATAACAAACCTCCTTTATTTAATAGCAATTTTTTTAGTTTTTTGCACATCCTGAGCAGATTTTGGTATAGTAAGCGAAAGTACACCATTCTCAACTTCAGCTTCAATCTTACTTTCATCTATATCCTTAGGAAGTGTAAAGCTGCGTTCGAATTTTCCATACGAACTCTCTATTTTATAATAAGTTTTATCTTCTTGGGCATTGCGTGTTTTTCTTTCACCTTTTATAGTCAGAACACCATCTGTAATATTTAGCTCAATATCCTTTTTTTTGACACCAGGCAGATCAACATCAAGATAAAATGCTTTATCGTCCTCCCTGCTGTTTACAGTTGGAAAAAAATCAATCTCTGTTTCTTGTGTTTGAATATTATTATTGTTTACATTAAATAAGTTATTAAAAACTTCTATACTTTTTTTAAAATCATTCAACGGATTATATCTTGTAACTACCATGTTCAACTCCTTTGATAAAAATCATTTAAATATCTTTAGTCATAACGACTAAACTTTGTAATTATAATCATAGTATTCTTAAAATTTGCTTAAATAATAATCAGGTTACAGTTATTTTTTAGATACTGGTAGAAATATCATATCAGTAATAAATCTACGCCATAGCATACATTTATTTGTAAGTGCTTATCTTTTAACTAGAATTGGTATAATATTGATATAAAAATATATTTAAAACGTGAGGCAACTATTTTGAGAGAAAACCAACATCAGTTTACACATCTTCACCTTCATACAGAATATTCGCTGCTTGACGGAGCAAATAAAATATCCAATCTTATACATAGAGTAAAAGAGCTAGGTATGGATAGTGTCGCCATGACAGACCACGGTAATATGTTTGGTGCGATAGACTTTTATCATCAGGCCACAGAAGCGGGTATTAAACCTATTATCGGCATGGAGGGATATATTCATAATGGCGCTGAAATAGGCGATAAATCTTCAAAGCAGCGTTTTCATGTTTGTTTGTTTGCTAAAAATGAAATAGGGTATAAAAATCTTATGTATCTATCTTCAAAAGCATTTATAGACGGTTTTTACTATTTTCCGCGCATAAACAAACAGGAGTTAAGAGAACATAGCGAAGGATTGATCTGTACATCGGCATGTCTGCAGGGAGAAGTCAACTGGCACTTAAATACTCAAAATGAAAGAAATATAAAAAATGGCGCCAAAGGATATGAGGGGGCAAAAGCGGCTGCTTTTGAGTATAAGGAGATATTTGGAGATGATTTTTATCTTGAGCTTATGAGACATGGGATAAACGACCAACTGTTTATAGATGAGCAGATTTTAAAACTGGGGCAGGAGCTGGGTATCAAAATCGTAGCTACAAATGATACCCATTATACATATCCGGATGATGCTCAGTATCATGAGGCTTTTATGTGTATTGGTATGAACAAACTCTATGATGATCCAAACAGGATGCGCCACTCAGTCCATGAGTTTTATATCAAATCACCACAACAAATGGCAAGGTTATTTGCCGATATTCCAGAGGCAATACAGCATACTCAGGAAATTGTACAAAAATGCCAACTTGAACTTCATTTAGGTAATCCGACTCCTCCTAATTTTAAATTTACTAAAGAATATGCAGCTAAAGATGGACTAAGCATTGATCATAGTGATGATGAGTGCAGTGTATCAAAGGATAAGTTTTTATCTGCAGCAGATAAAAATGATGCCGAGTATTTTATATACAGATGTAAAAATGGGCTAGAGAAAAGATTAAGATATATACCACAAGAGCGTCATGAAAAGTACAGACGCAGGTTAGAGTTTGAAATGGATGTAATAAATTCTATGAAATTTCCCGGCTATATGCTTATTGTTTGGGATTTTGTTAAAGTTGCCAAGGAAAAAGGTATTGCTGTGGGTCCGGGTCGCGGTTCTGCGGCCGGAAGTTTAGTAGCATATTCGCTAGAGATTACAGATATAGACCCTTTAAAATACGATCTTCTTTTTGAGCGTTTTTTAAATCCTGAGCGCGTCAGTATGCCCGATATTGATATGGATTTTATGCAGGCGCGTCGTGGGGAAGTTATAGATTATGTTGTTCAAAAATATGGGAGAAACCAGGTAGCGCAAATTATTACTTTTGGTTCACTTCTTGCCAAAGGTGTTATAAGAGATGTGGCAAGAGTTCTTGATATGCCTCTTTCAAAAGCCGATAAAATGGCTAAACTGATTCCTGATGAACTCGGAATCACCTTAAACGGTAAAGTAAAAAATGGAAAAGAGATAGACGGAGCATACCAAAAAGAACCAAAACTAGTAGAGTTGATTGAGACTGATGAACAAGCAGCGCGTGTATGGGAGTTTAGCAAAAAACTTGAGGGGCTAAAACGAAATGCGGGTATGCATGCAGCCGGAGTTGTTATATCCAATGAAGAGCTGTGGAAAAAGACACCTATCTATAAACCAACAGGAGAAGATACATTTATTACTCAATACTCTTTAAATTATTTGGAGGATGTGGATCTTATTAAATTTGACTTTTTAGGTTTAAAAACTTTAGATGTCATAGATAATGCTATTAAGCTTATTAAAGCCAGATATGCAAAAGAGATAATTTGGCATGAGATTGATGAAGATGATGCGCCTGTTTATAGTTCTATAAGAGAAGGCAATACCGTTGGGATGTTCCAAATTGAATCATCTGGTATGCAGGATTTAAATAAACGCTTAATGCCTGATAGTTTTGAGGACTTGATTGCAGTTCTTGCTCTTTATAGACCAGGACCTATGGAGTCGGGCATGCTTGATAGTTTTATAGAGAGAAAGCATGGTAGAGAAAAAATAGAATATACTTTTGATGCTATGGAGCCTATTTTAAAATCAACATACGGTGTGATCGTGTATCAAGAGCAGGTTATGCAGATAGTGCAGACAATTGGCGGCTTTTCACTGGGCTACTCTGATATTATACGCCGTGCGATGGGTAAAAAAAAGGATATGGCAGCATATAATGCAGAGTTTAGTGAAGGTGCCAAGAAACAGGGTTATGATTATGATAAAGCCTCTAAGCTGTTTGATTTGATAGAAAAATTCGCAGGATATGGTTTTAATAAATCACACTCCGCAGCTTATGCGATGGTAACTTTTCAGACTGCATGGCTTAAAACATACTATCCAAATGAATTTATGGCGGCACTATTAAGCAGTGAAAAAGACAATACCGACAAAGTAGTTAAATATATAGATGAAGTTAAAAGAATGGGCATCTCGCTTTCACCGCCGGATATAAATCACTCTCAATTAGAATTTTCGGCAATTACAAGAGATGGTAAAGATATCATATTATTTGGATTAGGTGCCATAAAAGGAGTTGGAGGAGCAGCTGTACTTTCAATTTTAGACACTATCAAAGAAGGCGGTATATTTACATCTTTAGAAGATTTTGTAAACCGTATAGATCCGCAAAAAGTTAACAAAAGAGTTATAGAATCTATAATTAAAGCGGGTGGATTTGATGAGTTTGGATATTCTAGAAAAGCACTTTTAGATCAGATAGAAACATTGCTAGAAGTGGCTAAAGATGCATCAGTAGCTAAAAAGAATGCTATTGGTAGTCTGTTTGGAGATGATGCACAGATTACTAAAATTTCATTAAAGCTTACTAATTCTGATGAATATGAACTGCATGACATTTTAGAATTTGAAAAAGATACGCTTGGTTTTTATGTCTCCGGACATCCTTTAGATTCTTATAGAGAAGAGATGCAGGATTTAAAATATACACTCTCCTCCGATATTGAGAATATCAAAGATGGCTCAACTGCTATCTTTATAGGTAAAGTTGAGGAGATACAAAAAAAAGTATCGAAAAAAGGCAACCCTTTTGGTATAGTGACTTTACTTGATTTACATGGCAATATTGAGATGATGCTTTTTTCTGATAAGCTTGATGAACTTCAAGCAATGAATCTTGATGAGCCTGTAGCTTTTAAAGTTAAGGTAACGCACACGGAGATGTTTACACGTATCTCTGTTTTAAAAATTTTTACTTTGCGCGAAGTTAAAAAAGAATCAAAAAAAGTAAAAACAACTTTATCGCAAAAGCCTCAAGAACCATTGATGCTGCGTTTGCCGATAAACACCAATATAGATGAACTTGAGAAGATATATAATCTTATAAGAAGACATCCCGGTCAACGCGAACTAAATATCTGTATCGTGTCAAAGTTGCAAAATGTTGTGCTTAATTCTGCATTAAGAGTCAATAACGATATAGTGCAAAAACTCGAAGAAAACCAATATGTGGATGTAGTATAGGAGATATGATGAATAAAGAGCAATTTAACAGTAGCTTGATTAGGTTTTTAAATGATTCTAAAACACCTTTTCATGCGGTACAAAATATATCAAATATTTTACTAAAGCACGGGTTTAAACAAATTTGTGAGACCGATGAATGGTCACTTAAGATTGGCGGTAAATATTTTGTTACGCGCGGCGATGGTTCTATTATCGCCTTTATACACTCGAATGATGCATCTATTATCGTTGGTGCTCATACTGATTCGCCGGTACTTAAAATTAAACCCAATTCTAAAATTTACAAAGAGGGCGTGGCGCAATTGGGCGTAGAGCCATATGGAGGCATATTGCTAAATCCATGGTTTGACAGAGATTTGAGTATTGCCGGTATAGTTTACTTTACATGTAAAGATAAAGGCATTAAATCCATGTTAGTTGACTTTAAAAAGGCTGTAGCGGTTATCCCGTCTTTGGCTATTCACCTTGATTCTACTGCTAATGAAAACAGAAGCATCAATAAGCAGACTGATATACTGCCTGTGGTATCGTTAAGCGCAAATTTTGATATACAAGATGAGTTAAAAAATATCATAAGCAAAGATATTGGTGAAGATGTCGATATTTTATCGTATGATTTATCACTTTATGATATAAATAAAGCATCCTATTTTGGTTTTAAAGAGGAGTTTATAGCAGGGGCTAGACTAGATAATCTACTTAGCTGCTATGCTGGCACTCAAGCAATATGTCATAGCACCAAACCCATGATGTTAGTGTGTAGCAATCATGAAGAGGTAGGGAGTGTGAGTGCGTATGGTGCTGACGGTTCTTTTATGAGCGACGTAATGCAAAGGCTTTTTACAAATACACAAGAACGTGTTATGGTTTTGCGAAATTCTTTGTTTGTTTCTTGTGATAACGCTCATGCAGTCCATCCAAATTTCACACAAAAGCATGACTTAGCATATGCTCCTAAAATCGGTGAAGGCGTAGTCATTAAGATAAATTCAAATCAAAGATATGCCACCAATGCAAAAACAGCGTCTAAAATAATAAAAACCGCACGTGATAATAATATAAAAACACAGTTATTTTTAACAAGAAATGATATGGGGTGCGGCTCTACCATAGGTCCGATGTCAGCAGCTAAACTAGGAATAGATGCGATTGATATAGGGGTACCAACATATGCCATGCACTCGATTCGTGAGAGCTGTGGCAAGGATGATACATATATGCTTTATAAGCTGTTGATAAGCCTGTAGATATGAATAAAGAGGTCACACCCCAAGAGCTAGAGCTGTTGATCAACCAAACATATAAAGTAGAAAATGATTTTAAGGAGTTGAGGGATTCTTATGCGTCTCTTCAGCGTACAATAGAAGAGGTTGTTGAGTTTTTACCTAATGCTATTTGGATTTTAGAAGACGATAAAACTATTTTTTTGCAAAACTCACAGGCTAAAGAGCTTGAGAAGCTGCTTCCAATTTTAAAACTTGATCAAAATGATTATGAGTTAATGTTTGGTGAATATGCATATCTTGTCAAAACAACTCATCACCAAAATAGATATTTAGTCAGTGTAACAGATATTACAGAGCAAAAAAGAAAAGAAAACTTAGCCACCATGGGGCAGATGGCTGCTCATTTATCGCATGAGATAAGAAATCCGATAGGCTCTATCTCACTGCTTACATCTATCTTGAAAAAACGCGTAGTAAAAGAGAATGAGCAGATTGTACAGGAGATTGAAAAGTCTATATACAGGATAGAAGGCATTATCAAAAGTACATTAATGTTTAGTAAAGGTATTCAGGCTGATTTTAAAATACTGCACTGGAGAGATATAAGACAAGAGATTGAGACAACAATAGAGTATTACAGCTTTGATAAAGATATTGATTTTTATATAGCTGAAGATGATTTTGAACTTTATGGTGATATGGAACTTTTGATTATGATGTTTTCAAATTTTATTGTTAATGCTATTGATGCGATTGAGCTTGGTGATGATGAGGTTGGGGTAGTTGAAATTGAGTATAAAAATAATGACAAGTTTCATTATTTTTATATTTATGATTCAGGCGTAGAGATTGAAGATGACAATAAGCTTTTTGAAGCGTTTTCGAGTACAAAAGTAAAAGGAAACGGGTTAGGACTGGTTTTGTCAAAACAGATAGCAAATGCACATCAAGGTGATGCAAGATTGCTTAAAACAGATAAAAAAATATTTGAAGTTACTTTAGCAAAACGGCCTTTTTGAGCAAATCTGTAATGTCGTCGATAGGTATTGTTTTGTCACAAAACAGATAAGAGGCCAATGCTCCTTGGTGTACCAACATATCTAAACCATCTTTGTAGGGTATTTTTTTTTGCGCTACAAGTTTTAAAAACGATGTTGTTTTTCCATATATTATGTCACTAACGTAAGAAGTTTGAGCTAATATCCTTTCAAGCAATTCTTTTGGTGCAGGTAGATTTTCATCAGACAATCCTGCGCTTGTTGTGTTTACAACCAGGTCTGTTTTGTCAACATTAAATTCATCCCAGCTGTAGCAATCAATACCATGTTTTTTAAAATATTGCAACCTGTCTTTTGATCTGTTTAAAACCGTTATATTTACACCTTCATCAATCAGACGGTGCGCTAGTGCTTTTGCCGTTCCTCCAGCACCTATAATCAATACCTTTTTAATACCTTCAAACTCTTGTAAGGCATTAACAAATCCATCAGCATCAGTGTTGTACCCAATTAGCTTACCATCTTCATAAATTATGGTATTTACAACTCTGGCAATTTTAGCGAAACCTCTGATTTCATCACATGCCAAATATGCATCCTCTTTATGTGGAACTGTTATGTTTGCACCTTTTAATTTTAGCTTGACAAACATCTCTTTTAAATCTGCACCATTTTTTAAATGAACACGACTATAACATGCTTTGATATTTGAATGTAAAAAAAGATAGTTATGCATCAAAGGCGAAATTGAGTGTTCTACCGGGTCTCCAAAAATAGCAAAATATTTCATTTTAAATTTTCTAGCTCATATAAAGCATTTGTGAGTGCTCCCAATTTATTGGTTACTTCAAGATACTCAGATTCTTTTACGCTGTCTGCTACTATACCCGCACCTGCTTGAAGCACAACTTTATCTTTGGTTATTAAAGCAGTGCGTATAGTTATAGCACTATCCATGTTGCCGTCAAAACCGAAATAGCCAACGCTTCCGCTGTAAAATCCGCGCTTAAGTCCTTCAAATTGTGCTATTAATTCCATAGCTCTGATTTTTGGCGCTCCCGTCATCGTGCCTGCTGTAAAAGTTGCCATAAAAAGATCAAACATATCTTTATCCTCGCGTAATACACCGACGACGTCTGAGACGATATGCATAACATGAGAAAATCGTTCTATATGCA
>WFMO01000215.1 GCA_015489055.1 Helicobacteraceae bacterium
AAAATCGGTGCTATTTCTTCAGGCATCGCCCCCATTATAGCTATCTTCATATTTTAATCTCCACTGTCTTTTGAATTTTATCAAATATTGGTAATTTGCATAACATGCTTGCATCATTATCTATAACACAACTACCGCCCCAAAACCCTAAACCATCTTCAAAGCCTACACGATTTACAAAAACAACCTTAGCATCACAGTGCAAGGCAAGTGATCTTAGTAGCGCATACCATTGCTCCTGTATTTGTAACATATTATCTTGAAATCCTCTCGCCGGAGAGGCAGCTAATACAAAAATTAATACCGGTTTTTGTAAAAAAAGTTGCGACACCGTATCTTGATGCCATAAATCTTCACAAACCAACATAGCAATATTTGCGTAATCTGTTTCAAACGTTTCAAAGCCGTCACCACACATAAAATATCTAGCTTCTTCGAACATACCATAATTGGGAAGGTGTACCTTCTTATGTACATGCAACAATTCTGAGCCGCTAAAATATAAAGCGCAATTAAAATATCTACCTCCGATATTAATAGCAGCACCAATAACAATATCAATCGTTTTACTTGCATCACATAATGGTTTTAGCTCATCAATTAAAAATGAATCTTCTGATAATTTATCCTGAAGCAGATAACCATTTAAAGCCAACTCTGGAAAAATAATTATGTCATCTTGGCATTTGGCAATACAATCTAATATATCACTTAAGTTATCTCTGCTTAGTTTTGGTGCATTTTGAACTAACCGTATTTTCATATTTTATTCTTTTAACATGACTACCGTATTTTTTAAGGAATCTGCATCAAAAATATTTAATGTAGGAATATTTTTAACAATTCTACGATTTAATCCCTTTAACACACTGCCGTTTCCAAATTCAATAAACATATCAACATCGTTTGCAATCTTTTCTATTGACTGCTTATACTTTACAGGTTTAATTAGCTGTTTTGTTAAAAAACTTATGGCATCATCGCTCGTGCTATACGCAGTTGCAGTGACATTTGACACAACTGGGGCAGAAAATTTATTTTTTAGCATATGCTTCATCATATCTTGCAATGGTTCTTGTGCTGACTTAAGTAAATCACAATGGCTAGCAACAGACATATCAAGAAGCATGGCTTTTTTAGCTCCATTTTCTTTAAAAAAATCTACTGCTTCTTGAAGATCCTGCCTTAAACCAGCAACTACAACTTGACCATTTTGATTAAAATTTGCTGCCCATATTTGTTTACCGCTATTTTGCAAGATTGAGCATACGCTCATTACATGCTCGTCATCAAGTCCAAGTATCACCATCATGCCTGCATCAATTTTGCTACATGCCTTCTGCATTAACTTGCCTCGTTCATGAACTAGCTCTAAAGCGTCAAGATAGTCAATAGCACCTGATGCGCATAAAGCAGAAAATTCACCCAGAGAGTGCCCAAGAAAATAAACAGGACTAATTGGTATCTCTTTTTCAAACAACTTATACGCAACTATACTTACTAACAATATAGCAGGCTGAGTATATGCTGTTTGTGATAATCTGGTATCACCTTCAAACAACTTCTTAAAATCTATATTTAATCTTTTTTGAGCTTGCCAAAACATCTCTCGCGCAAGTTCGTAATGTTCATAAAAAGATAAACCCATACCAATACTCTGGCTTCCCTGTCCGGGAAACAACATAGCAATATTCTTTTTCACATATTATCCTTTATCCATATTTGTGATTATCAACAGATATATTAAAGTCCATATTTACGATTTTCAGATATCTTTTTTCGCAATGTATTTCTATTTAATCCCAATCTGTCTGCTAATTTTAATTGTGATTTAAACTTTAACAAACCTGCTCTAATCAATGGAACTTCGTAAATATGCAAATTATTTCTATAATCATTATTTGTTCCAAGCTTATCTGCTAAAAAAACTTCAATACAAGACATCAATGATGTTTCATCAATATTATTTAACAAAATATGCGTATAAATCTGTTTTTTTAGAGATATGGCATTTTCAGATAAATCAGGCATAAAACCCTTACGGTCTAAGATAAAATTATTATTAAATTCCGTATTTGCCTCATTAACAAATCTATCTATTAATATTTCTATATCTTCGGGTCTATCAGATAATGAGGGAAGGAGAATTCTCAATGAAAATAGTTTATCTAACAACTCCTGATAGTTGTCTCTTTTGCATGTAGCGACAATTTTGATACCACTCTTTTTGGCATAATCAATTAGAAGATTTAGATTTCCTAAATTCTCAATATTTGAAATAATAATTTCGTTTGTGGTTGAAATAGTTGTCATCAGCTCATCAAACGATGATGCATCAACAATCTCAGCCTGTGGCAGTATATATCTAGCTAATGTTTTTTTACCGGTACCACGCGCACCATAAATCAACACATTAACAGATAATGTTTTTACTAAGCTGGCTGTTTTAAATGCCTCTTTCGAGGCATTTGATACTGTAACAAAATTAGTGGCAGCCACAACCGCTGTCATTACCCGTTGTTGAGCAACAACTGGATTCATTACTTAAATTTTCTGCCGCAATTCCACTAGCAATCTCATCGGCTGAAGCATCTCTAATGCTATTAATTTTAACGCTAAACATCAAATCTTTGCCTGCTAATGGATGATTAAAATCTACTACTACAGTATCATCTTTAATCTCTTTAACTATCACTTGAACCGTAGAGCCATCTTCACCCTGTCCGTACAAATTCATACCTTTTGATAATTCAATTCCTGCAAATTGTTCAACAGGAACTTCTTGCATAGCCTCATCATTATATTCTCCATATGCATCCTCAGATTTTACCGTTATATCTGCCTTTTCACCTACTGACATACTCGCAATACCTTTTTCTAATCCCGGTATAATTTGTCCTCTACCTTGCATAAATACTAAAGGAACTCCACCGATATTACTATCGACAATAGTTTCACCATCTTTTACTTCATACTCAATTGATACAACTTGATTTTCCTGAATTGCCATTTTCTAACCTTTATTAATATATAGATGAGATTTTAACATTAAAAGTTTTATATAGCCTGAAACACAATTGTATTTTCTATGGTTTTAACAATTTTAAGATACTTTTTGCTCTTGATGCCTCTTTAGATGATGGATATTTTGCTATCAATGCAGTAAGAAACTTTTTTGCGCCTGCAATGTCTCCCGTCTTACTCATAGACAAGGCAGTATGAAGCATAAGATTCGGCATAAATTTTGATTTATTATACAAAAGTGCGCTGGCTTTATAATAAGCTAGTGCACTTGCATAATTATGAGTAAGATAATTAATTTCACCAAGCATATAATTAGATGTCGCCGGCATGTAATTAGCTTTAATTAGGTGCCGATAATATTTTGATGCTTGTCGGTATTGATGTTTAAGATAAAAGCTATATGCATCTTTATAAACTAAATTATTTCTCAGGCCTAATAATTTACTTCTTGCTTTTTGCTTATGCTGATTTTTTAACATCTTCAGCATCAAAAATTTAAAGCTATTAACATCTTTGACCAATTGTCGTAATTGTTGTTTTGTAGCATAATTATTATTAATCTTATTAATCAGTAAATTCATTTCTGTTTTAGTTGCAAAACTACTATTTATATCACTTAACAATAATGATACCTGTGATAGTGTTTTATTTACATCTTTTATATTTGCCTGATCTTGATTAAGACTGTTGTTTATATTTAGCTGGTATTTATTCTGATTGGCAATCATTATCGATACTTGCTTAGATAATCTACTAATAGAGACCCTGTTCTTGTGCGATGCTTGCCCTATTCCTTCAACAACTGTTTGAAGGCCGTCTATTCTCTCTTGTAAAGAATCGATTTGACTTTTTAAAATAAACACTTTGTTCTTAATCTGTTTGAGTGCAATTTTATTGCTATAAATAACTTTCTCGTCATTTGATAAACCATAAGGAGACGAACTGTTTAAATTACCAGCCCCAAAAGCTGATATCTCTGATGCTACAAGTCTGTATGGAACACTTAAGACGATAAGACATATGATATATATATATTTTCGCATATACTTTTATTAAGGTAAAAGTTTAAAATCAACACGACGATTACGCTGCCAACATTCAGGTGTTTGCTGCATGCATACAGGTTTTGTTTTTCCATAACTTATCATAGTAATGTGTGATGCACTTATACCGGCATTAACTAAAGATTTTTTCACCGTATTAGCACGCCTTAGACCTAGTGCAAAATTATATTCATTACTGCCTCTATCATCACAATTACCTTCTAGCTTTACTGTATAATTAGAATCAGATGCTTTTAGAGTTTGTATGTCTTGCTGTAACGTATTTGTCATATTACTACGAATATTATATTTGTTAAAATCAAAATATATACTCTTTAGCTTTTTTTGCAGTTGTTGCATTTGACTTAGAGCATTACTTTGATTTGAAGGTTGCACGCTAGATTGGCTTGAAGAAGAGACTCCGCTAGCTCCTATGCCCGAAACATTTTCACTTGATGTAGGCTGATTATTGTTTGTCGCAGGAACAGTTACAGGTTTAGTAGTTCCGACTTGACTAATAACCGGCTGTTTTGTAGCACAACCCGTTAAGACTATAACAGCAGCTATTACACTTAAAAACATAACTTTTTTCATTACACATACCTCAATATTAAAATTTACAAATTATACCTAAAAATAGTAACAACTCAACCACTACCAATCAAGTCCCTGAATATTTTCATGCTTTAACGGAAATAAATAATCTTTATTATAGTTTAATCTTATAACACCTACAGCACTCTGTCCTTTATATTTTTTAATAAACAGTATAGTATTGCCATCTTGTGAAAATCGTGGAAGTATATTAACACCCACGGCAGTCAAACGTCTTATATAATCAGTTTGAGTTGACATTAAATGTAGATTATAAGTATTGACGGAAAACGCATTGTTAGTTTCCCTGGATTCATACACAATATAATGCCCGCTTACTGCACATGATGTATTGTGATGTCCTTCAAAAACCAATTGTGAAACTGCATTAGATCCTATGGTTTTAGAAAAAACTGTAGGATAACCAAGGCGATCAGAAACAAAAACAATACTATCATTACCAAAAAACTGTCCATCAACATCTATACCGCTAAAATGTGTTAGTCTTGTCAATTTTTTGCTGCTTATATCATATAAATATATATCAGGTTGACCATGCGGTGCCATAGTAACTAAAATATGCTTACCATCTTGGCTGACATCAGAGCATGCTATCATACCATCGGAAGATAATATTTTAGTTACTTTTCCGGTACTAATATTTACCTTCTCTAGCATTGGCTTAGCTCCATTTAATGAAGTAAAATAAAATGATGTTTGATCTTGATTAGCCCAAATAGGAAAAATATTGAGGCCGCCTTTAACTATGACGTATTGATACGACATAGTATAGTCACTGATTACAATCTCACTTTGCCCAGATGATAATAATCTCGAAAAAATAACTTTTTTCTTCATCCACTCAACAGGTGCTGCACCCATATATTTGTTAACATCGTAAGCTATAGCGTGAGAAATGAAAATATAAAGTTTTGAATTGTTTATTTTATAACTTTTTTGCATCACGAGCTGAGATTTTTTAAATAATTTTACATCTACAGTTAATGTTTTTGATTCTCCCGATACCAATCTATAGCGCAGAATATAATCATTGTTTTTCTCTTCCGGTAAAACTGTATCATTGCTAAAAGTAACCTTATAATGGCTTGAATCAACATTAAATATTGATAAAACATTCAAATCACTCTTTATAGCTTTAAAAAATCTATCTTGTAAGGCGGTACTAAAATCAGTAGAAGCATCCTCTATTGCTATTGTTGGGAGAGTAGCAACATTTTTAACAACATTTATAGTATTGTCAGCACCATACAATAACGAACTCATAAACAAAAATATTATTAATATATGTTTCATTTTATAGGCTCTTTGGCTGATAAATTCACAATATATTCTGAAGTAATACCTTTTGGATTTTTTGGAAAAACAACATTCATAAGCACTCCTTGTAGTCTATTGATCTCATCATTAAACATTTCATTGCCAGAATATACAAGCACCTTATAGCTTAGTAACATTCCGTTTGCACCCAAACGTAGCAAAACCTGTGCTGTCTGACCTTGCGTGTTTGCTGGCGGTATAAAATGATTGTAAACAATTGCTGTAATTTTAGCCTTATATTTATTTACTTTTTGGCCTGATGATGTCGTTAATGTTTTATTGTCATTAACTGTCTTGCGTATTGCGACTGTTTGATGTATGAATTTTAGGTCATTTTTATTCTTATTTAGAGAAATTTTTTTAGACAGCACCTGAATAATTTTATTATCTAACTTTTTATCAGATTTGGTACGTTTTGCATGTAAGGATTTGGTCCATACATTTGAAAACAAAGATTGGATGCTAGGTTGAGGCTTTAAGGAGCTAATAGAATGAGTGGCAAGATTGATATGACGTTTTTTTGTACTGCTATGCACTTTTTTTTGAGGTAAAATAATAGATACAGATATAGCTTTATTTTCAGTTAATGCGTATGTAGATATTTTTCTAGAAAAAAACAGCATATAAATAAAAATAGAACATGCCATAAAAAACATAGCTAGTGCAATCAACCCGCTACCGATAAAATATTGTTTGTTAGTATCCATTTGTTGCTAAAGACACCTGAGCAAAACCTGCTCTTTTTACTGAAGCCAAAACAGACATAACCGTACCATATCCCAAGGATTTATCTGCGCTAATCGTTACTGTTGCTTTTTTGTTTAAATGCTGTGAAAAAACTTGGAAATTGTCCGCAAAAGAGTTAAATTCAAACTTATTTTTATTGACTGTAATCTGCTTATGCTTATTTATCGTTATCAATACAGGAGGTGCTTTTGTCATCTCTTTTTGTGCAGAACCCTGCGGGAGCTTAATTAGCTCCTGATAAACAATATTTGGTGTAATAATCATAAGTATTGCTAATAATACAAGCATTACGTCAACTAGTGGCGTAATATTTAACTCGGGTTTTTCGTCCCAATCATAATCGTGATACATTAGTCAACTTTTCTAGCTAGAAGCGAATCGCTTTGCATACGCAAAAATCCAGATAGTTCGAATGCCTTTCTCTTTAAAATCTGATGATAAGTATAAGCAAAAATAGCGACGAAAATACCCGTAGCAGTAGCAACGAGGGCATCTGAAACACCAGAAGCAATAACGGCCATAATCCCTGCCGATCGTCCTAAGTGACCAAATGCCTCCAAGATAGAGACAACCGTACCAAACAAACCAATAAACGGAGATGTTGAAGCAATGATAGATAAAAGCGTTAAACCTTTTGTTGCTTCTTTAGTGCCAGCGTAATTCGCCAGATCAAATATTTCCTTTTTGAAAAATTTTGAACCCATATTAATAAAATTACTTAAAAATGAGTATTCAGCAACATTGGTAGAACCCATAAGCAGCGTCTCAAGAGAGCGATTTTCTTTAGATATCCAACTGTTTAATATCAATAATCTATAAAAAAATACCCAATTTATAACAAAAAAATATAAACCTAATACACCTAGGACAAATAGTGTTATAAAATGACTTCTTATGTAAAAGTCCATGATAGCATTTATCATGACAATATCCTACATCAACACCTGCGAAGCTAAATTTTCCAGCTTAGCAGACACAGATGCCATAACAGAAGCAGAAGGAGCTACGCTATGCATCAACTCTTTAGCATCATCAATAGATTTTGCTATACTGCTTTGAGTATCACCCTTAATAGCAACTGCACCATCAGCTAAAACCGTTACATGATCACTATCTACTTGCACAACCCCCCAATCAACTAAAACAGCTTCGATAGAGTTATCTTCTTTAGTAACCTCGATAACACCTGTTTGAAGTAAAGTTGTAACAGTAGAGTGATGCGCCAAAATACCAAATTCACCCTCTTCTCCCGGAAAAGTCGCTTCAATGACATTGTCATGAAATATAACACCGTTTGGTGTTAAAATCTCAAGCTCAAACATATCCATTAGTCATCCTTTATCAATTTATTTGAGCTATTTATTTTTTTGTTTTTCTGCTTTAGCAATAGCCTCATCCATTCCACCAACCATATAAAATGCTGACTCAGGTAAATGATCATACTCACCGTCTATAATACCCTTAAAGCCCTTAATGGTATCTTCTAGACTAACATATTTTCCTGGAGCACCGGTAAACACTTCTGCCACAAAAAATGGCTGCGATAAAAATTTTTCAATTTTACGTGCACGTTCAACAACAGCTTTATCAGCTTCACTGAGCTCATCCATCCCTAAAATTGCTATAATATCTTGCAAGTCTTTATATTTTTGTAAAATTTGCTGTACAGAGCGTGCAACATCATAGTGCTCCTCGCCAAGGATTTGCGGATCAAGCAAGCGAGATGTTGAATCTAGTGGGTCAACAGCTGGGTAAATACCCTTTTCGGCAATTTTACGATTTAAAACAGTTGTTGCATCTAAATGCGCAAAAACAGATGCCGGTGCGGGGTCAGTTAAGTCATCAGCAGGAACATATACTGCCTGAACTGATGTTATTGACCCAGATTTCGTTGATGTAATACGATCTTGTAATGCACCCATTTCTCTCGCTAAAGTAGGCTGATATCCAACTGCTGAAGGGATTCTACCTAGTAATGCTGACATTTCGGAACCTGACTGTGCAAAACGAAAGATATTATCTATGAACATCAAAACGTCAAGTTTTTTCTCATCTCTAAAATATTCTGCCATTGTCAAACCTGTCAAGGCAATACGATTACGAGCCCCTGGAGGCTCGCTCATTTGACCATAGCACAATGCAACTTTATCCAAAACATTGGATTCAAGCATCTCATTATATAAGTCGTTTCCTTCACGAGTTCTCTCTCCAACACCAGCAAAAACAGATAATCCTTCATGTCCGTGTGCAACATTGTGAATCAGCTCCATAATAATAACAGTTTTACCGACTCCTGCTCCACCGAACAATCCAACCTTTCCGCCTTTAGCGTAAGGAGCTAACAAATCAACAACTTTGATTCCAGTTTCAAACATTTCAGTTTTGGTAGATTGATCTACCAACGGTGGTGGATCACGATGAATAGACCAAGTTTCACAATCTGTAATTTGATCACCGTCATCAATAGTCTCTCCTATTACATTAAAAATACGTCCCAAAACTTTTTCGCCGACTGGAACCTTAATAGGCGCACCTGTTGCCTTTGCATCCATACCACGCACTAGGCCCTCGCTCATATCCATGGCAATCGTACGTACCCGGCCATCACCTAAATGTGCAGCTACTTCCAATATGAGGCGAGTCTGCTTACCTTCATTTACATTTTGAACTTCAATAGCCTCATTCATTAAAGGA
>WFMO01000216.1 GCA_015489055.1 Helicobacteraceae bacterium
CCAAGAGTATCGCCCCAGGCACGAGAAATAGAGAAATTGCTTTGACAAATCTCTTGTCCTTCAAAGATATCTACTATGGAGCTTATTGCTTTGTTTTGGTAGCTTAAGTTGTTTTCAAACTGTATTTTCATTTTACCCTCAATGTATATTGAAATTTCCCTATTTTTTTGACATATTGAAAAAATATACAGAAATTTATCGATTTTTTCAGCATATTATCCCTTTGTGCTGAAACTTTCTGCATTTTTCAGCAAGTCATACAATTTTACATTAATGTAAAATTTATTCCTTCCTATTTTAACACTCTCAAGTATCCCTATTTTCTCCAACTCTTTTAAATATTTAGACGCAGTATCTCTATGTAAATTCAATCTATGCGTTAAAAATTCTATCTTTGTGTAAGGATGGACAAATAGTATCTCAATCAAATCTTTACTATAAAGTTTTGGGAGTTTTTCTTGTATTTCTTTAGCTGTTTTTTGCATCAGTTCATTTATGGTATTTATCATTTTTATAGTCTCTTTAGAAGTTTGCTCTACACCATCAAGCATAAAAAGTATCCACTCTTCCCATTTCTCTTTTTCTCTCGCCTCTTGTAAAAGCCTATAATAATCAGCCTTGTGTCTAATGATATAACGACTAAGATAAAGTATAGGTATCTCCAAAAGTTTATGTAAAACTAAATAGAGTATGTTTGCAATTCTTCCTGTTCTGCCATTACCGTCATAAAAAGGGTGGATAGACTCAAACTGATGATGAATAACAGCCATCTTGATAAGTGGATCTATATCATCTTGTGCATTTATATACTCTTCAAGATTACTTAAAAGCTCTCGTATTTCACTCTCACTTTGAGGTGGAGTAAATACAACTTCATCGGTAGCTTCATTTTTTAAAACTGTTCCAGCTTGTTTTCTCACTCCTGCATTATTATTTTCTAAAACAGCCTGAATAGCCACTATATCTCTAACAAGTAGCAAGTCATGCTCTTTTATAAGTCTAAACCCCTCTTTTAAAGCCTTTGCATAGCTATTTACCTCTTTTGTGGCTTGAGAGATATTTGAGTTATCTATACTTGATTTATATAGCTCATCATGAGTTGTAATGATATTTTCTATCTCACTACTATCTTTTGCCTCTTGCAAAACTAAAGAGTTGATAATGATGTTTTGATTTGGTATAGTATTTGCCACACCGTTTAAGTTTGCCAAAGCTCTATTGGCTGATATAGCTTTTTTTAGGATTTGTTTTGTTTCTATATCTACATGTAATGGGAGTTTTTTTATTTTCATATCCGCCCTTGTATCTTTTTAAACCCGTCGAATTCGACTGTTTTAACAATGATTATATCTGTTTCTAATACTTTTATTTTTGCCATAATTTATTCCTCAGCATCACTATATGGTAACTCCAAAGCTTTTACATTACTAATAGCATTTCCGGCAATCCCTTTTATAGAGCCATACATCCCAATCGTATTTTCTAAAACCTTGTCTATCTGCTTTTCTCTTTGTTTCCAGATTCTAGCCATTGAACGCTTTTCACTATCTAAGTCACTTTGCATCTGAGTAAAACCTTCTACAATAGCTTCTATTTGCATACTAAACTCTGTACTTGTAAGATAGCTATAGAGCAAACTCATTTTATCTGTTTTATTCTCTTCGCCTTTTTTTGCAAGACTGAGTTTTATAACACTTTCTCTCAGAACTGAGGATAAACCTTTAAACTCAGGAAATGTACAAATCCAAACACCTTCTACTAATCCCATTCTATCTAGTCCTGATGGTAAAACTTGCGTAACTAATACACCAACATCTACACCCTTATCTCTCATATCTGCCTTAAATTTTTCTACCCAACTTTTTTGAAAATCTTTAGTTCGTTTGCTTTCATAGTAAATTTTTCCACAGTTTTGAACTTCTCTTGTGTGTACTACTTGAATACAATCAGCGCCTCTTGCACCTTTTTTTATCTCTTCTATCGCATCAAAAGGGTATTTATCTGCCAGATATTCTTCGATAGCTAACTCTTGTACTTCTCCTTGGAGCTGCATACTTCCTTGTTCGGCTTTTCTTTGAGCGATTTGAAGCTGTTCTTGTAGCTGTTTTAGCTGTTCTTCTTTTTGTTTAAATTTTAACTCATTTTGCTCATCTGCTGTTTTTTGGATAAGTTGTTTTTCCTCTTGAAG
>WFMO01000217.1 GCA_015489055.1 Helicobacteraceae bacterium
TGCCGCATCTTTAGCGTTTGACAATGCAAAAAAAGGCGATACGATTAGAGTTTCATTTGATGATATGCAAAATATTCCCTCAAACAGTATAGATTATGCCGTTATGGAAAAAAGCAAGCGAGTCAAAGTTGTCGCTTGTGATATAAGATGGTCTGATCTTGGAAGTTTTGACGCACTTGAAGAGGAGCTGCCAAAAGATAAAGAGGGTAACACAAAATGTGATGGTATCTATACCATAGAAGCCAAAAACAATTTTATACATAAGAGCAAAAGAACCATAGCGCTAGTAGGAGTAGAGGATTTGATTATAGCAGATACGGATGACGCGCTTTTGATCTCTAAAAAAGGGATGTCAAATCAGATAAAAGAGATTGTAGAACAGTTAAAAAAAGATGACTCAACACTTCATCATATACACCAAACCGCTCACAGACCATGGGGAACATATACGGTTTTAGAAGATACGCAAGGATACAAAATAAAGCGTATAGTAGTAAAACCGGGAAAAAGATTGAGTTTGCAAAAGCATTTTCACAGAAATGAGCATTGGATAGTAGTCAGCGGCACGGCAACTGTAACAGTCGGTGATGAAGTTAAGTTAATACGACCAAATGAATCTACATATATCAAAATGGGTGAACTTCACCGCCTGGCAAACGAGGGAATTATACCTGTTGTACTCATAGAAGCGCAAGTCGGCGAATATACGGGTGAGGATGACATCATAAGAGTAGAAGATGATTTTAAAAGGTAAACCGGCAAGCAGAGTATTTTTGCCGTTGATTATTTTGTGCATCACAACTCTTAGAGCAGGTGTTGTTGATGCAAATCTCTCAAACATTGTAACTATCCAAAACACTGCGCCAAATCAGACACAAAAAAAGCTTCAAAGCCTCTCGGGTCTAAATAAAAAAACTATAAGCGGCATTAAAATAAATATAGTTGACTTAAATATTGGTAAAAATTCTGCACTAAAGATAGATTACTCTCCCAAGCTAAACCACGAAGGTATTATCAACATCAATAATCATAAACAAACCACTGTTAAGTTTCAATATAATTTTTAAGTAACATGTAAGATTTACATTAAAAGTGACTGCTTTGTTACTAAATCACTAACTCAACTTTAAGTTTATCGGAGTTACAATTGAATTTAGAAAAGATTAAAGGAGAAGATTATGAAGATGATTGCAAAAGTAGGTGCGGCGGCTTTACTGGTCGCAGTAGGAGCATCTAGCGCGTACGGGGTTCCAAGTTTTGCAAGACAGACAGGTCTGTCTTGTGATGCTTGTCATGCAGGGGGTATGTTCCCCGCATTAACACAAGTTGGACGACAGTTTAAACTTAATGGTTATACTATGGGTGGAGGACACACTAAGATGCCTCTTCCTCTAGCAGCTATGATACAAGTCGGACTTAGCAGTACAAGCACAGGTGCAAACGGTGCACAAAGCGCAAACGGAGTTAATGAGAACAACAAGGTTGGTTTTCCTCAGATGAGTATCTTTTACGGTGGTAAGATTTATGGTCATGTCGGCGCTTTGATACAGGTTACTTATGATTCTTCAGACTTACCACAAGGTCTTACCACACAAAGAATAGGTGCTGATAATTCAGATATACGCTATGCCAACCATACAAACTTTATGGGTGATAATTTGATTTATGGTGTTTCATTAAACAACTCTCCAACCGTACAAGATGTATATGCAAGTACTCCGACATGGGGATTTCCTTGGGCTGCTCCAAATGATGCGGGTAATAACGCTATAGCCGGTCCTATGATCGCAGGGTTAGGACAGCAGGTGGTAGGTCTTAGCGCATACGCTCTTTATAATGATTTTGTGTATGTAGAATTTGGAGGATATCAAGATACACAGTACAGAAACGGCATACTTAAAAACATGGGATTTAACGATGCTGGAGGTATAACAGGTTATGTTAGTGGAACTGCTCCTTATGCGCGTATTGCTTTTCAAAAATATGTTGGTTCTAACTTCTTTATGATTGGTGGATACGGCATGGATACAAATATAGCTCAACCAAACACTACCAAACTTAACAAATACACAGATGTGGCAATTGACGGTGAATATCAATATATTGAAGGTAAAAACGCCTTGACTGTTGCAGCTAGAAATACATGGGAAAATCAGACATTAAATGGCAGTAAAGCGCTCGGTAATGTTAGTAGCACGACAGGAACTCTTAGTGTATTTTCAAGTATGGCTACATACGTCTATGATTCTACATACGGGGCGAGTATCGGATATGGCAATGTGACATCAACGGGTGTAGCAGCGGGAAATGACAGCAGTAACTATACTGCACAGCTAAATTATTTTCCTATGCAA
>WFMO01000218.1 GCA_015489055.1 Helicobacteraceae bacterium
ACGTGGCATTTTATGAACAAACATTAAGAGATATACTTAGCAGTGGTATGGAATTTGACAGCATATGCTTTAAAGATGCAAGTGGTACCTCAAATCCAAATAAAGTATATGAAACTATTAAAATGGCAAGAAGACTATTGCCAAAAAATATGCATATTCGTCTGCATACACATGAAACGGCAGGCGTATCGGTTGCTGCGTATTTAGCTGCTCTTGAGGCCGGAGTTGACGGTATAGATTTGGCAGCTACTCCTGTTAGCGGCGGGACATCCCAGCCTGATATACTAACTATGATGCATGCCCTAAAGGGGACAAGGTTTGATCTTGGCGGACTTGATCTTTACAAGATATTAGCATATGAAAAAGAGTTGCAGCACTGTTTACGTGATTATTTTATCCCTCCTGAAGCCACCAAAGTCTCTTCAATGATTCCATTTTCTCCGATGCCCGGAGGTGCGCTTACCGCCAATACGCAAATGATGCGCGATAACGGCATCTTTGATAAATTTTCGGAGGTGATAGAAGCTATGGGTGAAGTTGTGCACCGCGGGGGTTATGGCACATCTGTTACTCCTGTTTCGCAGTTTTATTTCCAGCAGGCTCTTGAAAATGTTTTACAAGGTCCATGGAAATCTATAGCTCCGGGTTTTGGCAAGATGGTTTTAGGATATTTTGGCAAAACACCGGTTAAACCGGATCCTGAGATTGTTAAACTTGCATCAAAACAATTAAAACTTAAACCTACTACAAGAAAAGCGCTTGATATTGCAGATGAAGATGAAACAAAATCATTATCGTTTTGGCGTAAGCGATTAGAGGTTGAAAAGATTGAGGCAACAGATGAAAATCTATTTATTGCTGCTGCCTGCCAAGATAAAGGGATAATATTTTTAAAAGGTGAAGCAAAAGTGAATGTTCGAAAACTTTCATCCATGCCAAAAGAATCAATATCACAAAAAAATAGTGGCAGCTATACCGTTTTAGTCGATGGACAGCGATTTAGCGTAGAGGTAGCAGATGCGGATGTGGAGATTTCAAACCATAAAACAAACATAGAGGATAAAAACGGGATAAAATCATTAGTTCCGGGCAATATCTGGAAAATTCCAGTTAAAGTCGGTCAAAAAATCAAAAAAGGCGATACCGTGGCTGTCGTGGAGTCTATGAAAATGGAGATAGATATCCCATCTGATATATCAGGTACTATCGAATCTATTGATGTAAAACTAGGTGGTAAAATCTCAGAAGGCGATATTATTGCTCATGTGAAGCCATGACCTTTACGATTAAAGGTATAATATCTTTGCTTTTAGTTTTTTCTATGAAGCCGTCAGCGCCTAAAGATATGGCTTCTCGTGCATTTGTTTCACCGGTCATTGAGCTGTTTACGATAATGGGAATATCTTTGGTTTTTTGATTATCGCGCAGGTTTTTGATAACCGTAAATCCTGAGAGCTCCGGCATCTCAATATCTGTTATGATAACAGGAATATCGCTTGAGTTTTCTTTATTGTGTATATAATCTAAGAGTAGTTTTCCATTGTTAAATATTTTAAAATCAAGCGATGCATTTTTAAAGATTGCGGACATATAATGCTGGGCGGTTTTTGAATCTTCAGCAATCAAGATAGTTCCTTGCAAAAGTTTTTTTGGGATACTTAACTCATGCAATGCCGCTGCTCCTTCATTAACATCAACCATTGCTTGAGGTATCACATCTGCAAGTAATTTTTCATAGTCTAAAATCAAACAAAGCGTACCGTCTTCAAGTCTTGTATCGTTTACAACAACACCTCCGCCTTGTCCTACGCTGTATGAATCAGGTGCATGCATCTCATTCCAGTTGCGTTTTAACACCCTGTATGCAGACATAATTCTAAGACCAATCGTAATACCGTTAAAATCACATATTAAGATATTTGATTTTAACAGCTGCTCTTTTGTCAGTGCACTCCCAACCCATGCAGACAGATTTAAGACAGGTATTTGCATATTTCTTAGTGTAATAGTTCCCTCTAAAAGTGGGTGAGAAGATGGCAATTGTGTTAAATAATGATTTTTAGACTCTACCACTTCTCTTGTTTTAAATACATTTATCGCGTAATAAGGAGCATTTAGAGCATCTTGCGTTTGAAAAACAAGTAGCTGAACTTCATTATTTTTAGATAGATTGGTTGTGGCATCTACTTTATCTAGCATTGACATTTGACTACTCCTGAGTTATTATACCAAAAAAGATATGAAGGCGTTATGAAAAAATGATTCAAGCAAATCGAGAAAATATTACGGCATGTCCGCTAGATTGCTATGATGCATGTATTGTAGAGTACAAAGACGGAAAGCTAAAAGGAGCTACACGAGGCTATACAGGCGGATTTTTGTGTCCACATCTTAATCATTACGATGTAAGAGAAAAAATTGTATCCGCGCAATACAATGGAGTAGAGATTTCACTAAATGAGGCAATTGATAAACTTGTAGAAATACTAAAAACTTCAAATAACACACTTCATTACAGAGGAAACGGAAATTTCGCTTTGATGCAGAGCGTAACGGATCATTTTTTTGCACAAATAGATGCTACTTTGACAGATGGCACGCTTTGTGACGGTGCAGGAGAGGCAGGCATTATTCAAGGCAGAGGATACAATGACAATATATCGCCAAAGCAGATAAAGCAATCAG
>WFMO01000219.1 GCA_015489055.1 Helicobacteraceae bacterium
GACCCTGAGCACCACCCAAAGGCTGATGAATCATGATTCTTGCATGAGGCAGAGCATATCGCTTTGTCTTTGCACCTGCGCTTAGCAAAAAAGAGCCCATTGAGGCGGCTTGACCTATACATATCGTTGCAACATCGGGACGAATATAGTTCATAGTATCAAAAATTGCCATGCCGGCAGTAACTACGCCTCCAGGAGAATTAATATAAAAATAGATATCTTTTTGGGGGTCTTCGGCTTCTAAAAATAAAAATTGCGCAACTACCGTTGAGGCAACTGCATCATTAACCTCACCACTTAACATAACAATCCTATCTTTTAAAAGCCTTGAATAGATATCATAAGAGCGCTCTCCACGACCCGACTTTTCAACTACATAAGGTATATAGCTCATATTAATCTCTTTTAACTTTTTCATTTAATAATTTTGTCAGCACTCTGTCTTCAATCATTGCCATCTGCACAGCAGGCAAATATCCCGATTTTTGATACTGTTCATAATGCTCTTGTGGCTCCCTTCCCATTTGAACTGCCTCATAATAAAGTGTTTGCATAATCTCCTGCTCAGACACATTAACAGATTTAACTTTAGCCAAAGCATCAATTAAAAATGTAGCTTTTACGCTTCTTGTTGCATCGTCTCGAAATGTTTCTCTAATTTCTAATACTTTCTCATCATTATCTTTTAACTCATCTATTTCTTCTTTGGTCATAGTCTGAGCTTTTTTATTTAAAGCCACATCCATCTCCTGCTCAATCACAAAATCAGGCAAATCAAAATCTATATTATCTACCAATTTTTCTAACAACTCAGGTTTTAATTTGTCATTATATAGTTTATTAAGAGCTTCATTTTCTAGTTGCAATTTCAATTGATCTTTTAATTTGTCAAGAGTCATGGTATCATCATTTGGTGCCATCTTTTTTGCTATCTCTTCGCTGATGACTATTTCGCCTCGTGCCTGAATAGCATTTAGCTTGATTTTAAACTTAACTGGCTTTCCTGCTAGGTTTTCTTGCCCGTAATCTTGAGGGAAAGTTACCTCTATCTCTTTACTCTCTCCTTTTTTAAGACCTATAAGCTGGCTTTCAAAGCCGGGAATAAATTGATTTGAACCTATCTCAAGTGCATAATTCTCAGCTTTACCGCCGTCAAATGCAACATCATCCAAAAAGCCCTCAAAATCCATAATTGCCGTATCGCCTTTTGCTAAACCACGATCTTCTTTAATGTCTTCAAGAGGTGTTTGGGACTTAGCAAGCTCCAGCAAACGCTTATTCATAGCCTCTTCGCTTATATCTGGAAGCTCAATCTCATCAATTAGCTTTTCATAATCTCCAAGAACAATATCCGGTCGCAAAGAGATCTTAATCTCCACATCAAGACCAGAGTCTGTTTTATCCAGTTTTTCCATTTGAGGCTCACCGATTACTGCCTCTGGAGATATATCCATCTGCTTTAATGCGGCATCAAGAACATCGCGTATAGTTTGTCCCTGCGCATCTTCTTTTAGTTTTTCACCATACTGTTTTTTAATAACATCAAGAGGAACTTTACCTTTACGAAATCCGGCAACATCAGCAGTTTTGCTAAGCTCTCTTGCTAATTTTTGTATATTTTTGTCAATATCTTCATTTGATATAGTAGCCCTTACAACCGCGTTAGCAGTATTTAACTTCTCTGTCGTGATGTCCATAAATTCCCTTTTATATGTCTTAATGTGACATATCTATTTTATATTTTAGCTGTGATAATACACAAAAAGTGCTTTTATTATGCTTTAAGCCTTCATTCTTTATTGCATAACTTAGGGATAAAGTTTAACAGCATAATCCAAATTATAGCAATATCTATCATGACATCGGCAAAATTAAAAATTGCAAAATCAAATCCACAGTGCCAGTAAACATAATCTACCACCCCGCCATGTATAAATCTATCAAAAATATTTGACGAACCCGCGCCTATCAATATTGCACTAGGCAGCATAAAACAGTCTCTATGCCATTTTATTACATAAAGTGCTACTGCCGCAATCAAAACCAGCTGAATCCATTTTAGATACCCATGCAAAAACGATAACATGGAAAATGCAATGCCATCGTTAAAAACTAGGCGAAGATTAATGCAGTGTGTTTTATAAATATCCAAAACTCTATCATAAAGCATATTTTCAGGCACATGATACAATTCCGTAGCGTGAACAATCATCCAATATTTTATAGTTTGATCGATTGCAAAAAATAAAGCAACTACTGTAAAAAATGTAAAAAGAGAAAATCTAAAACGGTTAGTCATCTAGCTTTAACTTTAAAAGTGAGATAACTTCAATCATCGCTGTTTCCATCTCTTTAGAGTCCTTTGCTTCTAAAAGTATTCGCAGTTTATTTTCAGTTCCCGAGTAGCGGATAAGATGTCTTATACGCTTCTTATCTAAAGACAGTAGCATATCTCCTAGTCCTTCAACCTCATCAAGCGGCACCTTATGCGTGATGCGAATATTTTTTAACGACTGTGGGTACAGTTTAAAGAGTCTAAGAGCTTTTGAAGCGGACTGTTTTTTCGTAACCAAAATAGATAATACCTGCAATGCGCTAACCAACCCATCGCCTGTTTTAGCAAAATCGCTTAATATAATATGACCACTTTGCTCACCGCCAAAATTAATCTTTTTCTGCTTCATAATCTCCAGAACATTTTTATCTCCTACATCGCAGCGATATAAGTTCAGCCCATGCTCTTTTAATATATCTTCAAGCCCCTGGTTGCTCATAACGGTGGCTACGATACCGTCTCCCCTTAGTCTTTTGGTTTCATATAAATACAGTGCAAGAGCACCTAAGAGATGGTCTCCGTTTATGATTTCACCCTTTTCATCAACAACAACCAATCTATCAGCGTCACCGTCAAGAGCTATACCGATATCTGCTCTGTATTTTTTAACACCCTCGCATAAATCTTTTGTATGCAAAGCGCCGCAATTTTCATTTATGTTAAATCCATCCGGTTTGTCATGCAACACAATAACATCAGCACCAAGTTCCTCTAAAATCGTCGGACCAACCTTGTATCCTGCACCGTTTGCGGTATCTAAAACAATCC